>CAZZGS010000371.1:1673-5092 GCA_964653845.1 uncultured Bryobacter sp. | reverse complement strand
TGCCTTTGGGCAGGAAGCACTGCTTGCGGGGCTGAAGCTGCGATCTGTCGGGCCGTATTGAATCGATCGCTGTGAATCCGGATAACCCTGGACATTACTTTCTTGGTGTGGCTAGTGGTGGTGTTTGGAAGACGGTGAACAATGGCGCGACCTGGACTCCTGTTTTTGATAAGCAGCCTAGCTATTCGATCGGCTATGTGACGCTGGACCCGAAGAATTCCGATACCGTGTGGGTAGGGACGGGCGAGAGCAATAGCCAGCGGAGCGTCTCTTATGGGGATGGGGTTTACAAGAGCGAGGACGGCGGGGCGACGTGGAAGAATATGGGGCTCAAGAAGAGTGAGCACATTGGCAAGATCGTGATTAATCCCCGGAATTCGAATGTGGTTTATGTGGCGGCGTCAGGGCCGCTGTGGGGGCCTGGTGGGGATCGCCGGCTTTATAAGAGTCTTGATGGGGGCAAGACCTAAAAGGCGACTCTGGCGATTAGTGAGAACACGGGTGTGACCGATATCGCGATGGATCCGCAGAATCCGGATGTTTTGTTTGTTAGTGCGTGGCAGAGACGACGGCATTTCTGGACGCTGATTAATGGTGGGCCGGAGAGTGCGATCTTTAAGTCCACCGATGCTGGCGAGACGTGGCAGAAGTTGAGTGGAAATGGGTTGCCGGCGGGGGAACTGGGACGGATTGGTTTGGCGATTGCTCCCAGTGATTCCAGTGTTGTGTATGCGACGATTGAGGCGACGGAACGGTTTGGTGGGTTGTACCGAAGCGATGATGCGGGGGCGACCTGGGCCAAGGTGAATGAGCATCTGGCGCAGCCGATGTACTACGCGAAGGTTTATGTGGACCCGAAGAATCCGATGCGGATCTATCTGCCGGATGTGATCTTTCGAGTGTCCGATGATGGCGGGCGGAATGTGCGGCCATTGGGCGAGAAGAACAAACACGTCGATAATCATGTGATCTGGGTGGACCCGAAGCAGACGAATCATTATCTGCTGGGTTGTGATGGTGGTGTTTATGAGAGTTGGGATCGCGGCGCGAACTGGATTTACAAGGCGAATTTGCCGATTACGCAGTTTTATGACATTGCTGTCGATGAGGCCAAGCCGTTTTATAACATCTACGGTGGGACGCAGGATAACAACTCGCTTGCTGGACCATCGCGGACCAAGAGCGGGCACGGGATAACTAATGACGACTGGTTTGTGACTCGGGGCGGGGATGGGTAAGGTTTGGGGGCCGGAGGCGATTGCGAAGAATCAATCGACTGCCAGCTACGGGAATTTGAGTGTGATTGCGGAGTCTCCGAAGAAGGATGGGCTGCTTTATACGGGTAGCGATGACGGGCTGATTTATGTGAGTGAGAACGCGGGTACGGACTGGCGGAAGGTGGCCGGGATTTCTGGTGTGCCTGAGGGTGCTTATGTGAAGAAGGTGGTGCCTGGGACGCTTGATGGCAGTACGGTGTTTGCGGCCTTTGACAATCACCAGAATTCGGACTTCAAGCCCTACTTGTTCAAGTCGACTGACCTTGGGCGGAACTGGACGCCGATTATGGGCGACTTGCCGGAGAACGGTGCGGTGAAGTCTTTTGTGCAGGATCACGTGGACGCGAATCTGTTGTTTGTTGGGACTGAGTATGGGGTTTACGCAAGCCTGGATGGCGGCGTGAAGTGGACGAAGCTGACGGGCGGGATGCCGACGATTAGCGTTCATGATCTGGTGATTCAGAAGCGTGAGAATGATCTGGTGGTGGGGACCTTTGGGCGCGGGATTTATATCCTCGATGATTACTCGGCGCTGCGGGCGTTGAAGCCTGAGGTCATAAATGCTGAGGCGAAGCTGTTTGGGGTTAAGGATGCGTTGCTGTATGTGCAGTCGCGGCGGCTGGGTGGGGCGACGAAAGGGACGCAGGGTGAGGCTTATTATACGGCTGAGAATCCAAGCTTTGGTGCGACCTTTACCTATCACCTGAAGGATGCGCTGAAATCGAAGCGGGATCTGCGCCGGGATGTCGAGCGGGCGGCGAATCAGAAAAAGGAAGCGATTGTGTATCCGTCGCTTGCGGATTTGAGGGTTGAGGTTGAGGAGGAAGCGCCGGTGATTTTGTTTACGGTGTTGGATGCCGGTGGGCGGGGTGGTGACCTCGCTCGGTGAGCCTGTGGCTTTTCGGGTGGTGGCTGAGGGGACTGCTTCGATGAATGAGGCAGACTTCAAGATTCTGAGTGAGTTTCAGCAGAAGGTGACTCGCCTGCAGCGGGCGGTTACTGGGGCTTCGGAGAATATCGATGCTACGAGGTTGAAGCTGACTTCTATTAAGACTGCGCTTGATCTGACACCTGGTGCGCCGGTGAAGCTTCGCGCCGATTTTAAGGGACTTGAGGACCGGCTGGCGGCGATGCGGCTGGTGGTGGTGGGAGATACGTTTGCGGCCGGGCGATATGTCGATACGGTGCCGGCGCTGGCGGAGCTGATTCGCAATGTGGCCGGGAATTGGCGGCTGGCGACCAGCAAGCCGGCGGTGTTCTGGGTGGATAACTATAATTTGGCGGCCCGGGATTTTGAGAAGGAGCTCGAGAAGCTTCGGGTGTTGCTTGATGTGGACCTGAAGAAACTGGAGCGCGAACTCGATGCGGCGGGGGCTCCGGCGACGCCGGGGCGGTTGCCGGAATTCAAGGCTCGCTAGGGTTTGTTACACTTCTAGTGTCGCAATGTGTGGCGCCATCGTCTAGCGGTTAGGACGGAGCCCTCTCAAGGCTTAAGCAGGGGTTCGATTCCCCTTGGCGCTACCATACACCCTTCCGTTGATCCGATAACTTGATTTAGATCTGCCTCTATTGACTGTCAAATAAGGGTATCCCTCAGCGCAATTCATCTTCGCAACGTCCGAAGCACTTCCGCGAGTGAAGTCACACTCTACACTGCGCTGTTTTGCAGGAGTTATCCGCGTATGCCATTATGACTGTGGAGGTTGCCGACGATGAAGGCTGTCGAGTTTGAGACGACCGTGAGCGACAACGGCGAGATCTTGCTCCCGGCGGATTTGGCAGGGGACATTCCATCGGGAGAGCCGGTGCGCGTTGTCGTTATGTGGGATACGGCTTCCACGGATGCGGCTTGGCGTGAAGCTGGCCGCCGGAAATTTGAGGAAGCCTATTGCGCTGCGGACGCAGTATATGAGCAGCTAGCCGCCAATGACTCTCCGAGCCGGTGACGTTGTATTGATTCGAATTCAGTATCATCAAACGCAGGGTTCGAAGATTCGACCTGCGCTGGTACTGCTCGATACTGGCGATGACGATTTCGTGGCTGCTCCTGTCACTTCTCAGCCCCGATCTTCTGAATACGATCTGGTCTTGGCCGACTGGAAAGCAGCGGGCTTGAATGTTCCATCGTCGGCTCGGGTGCAC
>CAZZGS010000371.1:0-1663 GCA_964653845.1 uncultured Bryobacter sp. | reverse complement strand
CAAATTGGCGGTTCTACCGAAGGCAGATGTCGTCCGGAATCTTGGCTCTTGCGCAGGGCCCGACCGCGACGCTTTGCTTAAGGTTCTCTGTCAAGCCTTTTGTCCGCGATGATACGACGGGAACCGTGCAAAGCCTCATGCCAGAATTGACGTTTTGCGGTAGCCTATGAGCGTGCAGTTGGTTTCTCGGCACCTTGACCTGGAACTAGAGGATTTCGATTATTTTTTGTACGAAATCAGTCTTTCGTTTTGGGTGGACATTACAGAAAACGACATCCACGATGCTATGACGGTCGGCGACATTTTCGACGCAGTGGTGCTGAAGAGGGGCACGCTCGAATCCTCTCGATGCCTGACGAGCATTGCGTTCTACCGGCTTCGTCGATCGTTGATCGAGATCTGCGGTGTGGATCTGCCTCATTACTTGGCTTCCCCGCTCCTTCAGCCGCTCGCTTGACTGCCTGCGCGGCGCGATCTTTGGCAGCCAAATGGCCGCACGACTCCTCGAAGATATGCGAAATAATTTTAAAAGTGACCCCTTCGACTATTCCGCTTGGCCTGATTGTGTTTGGCGAGGATCATTTTCTGATCCGTGGCCCGAAGCCGGATGCTGCAATGGCCCGGTATCTGGTGCGGCGCTGGATCTTTCCTTCCATTGAAGATCTGTTGGGTACGTCGCCCCCGATTCCTGCCGAATGGAAGATCACGACTTCGGAATTCCGGGAAAATATTGAATGGACGATTGTGCTGAGTAGCCGGCAGGAGCCAACAGTTGCTGTTGCGCAGTTGGTGGCTGAGATTGCGGCCCGGGGTGTTACTGTTGAATACGCCTCAGGCAGCGAGAGTGTCGAATAGGCCCGTCTGGAGCGGTTGGTCTGGACGGATGATCTGGAGCTCTTGCGGGAAGCGGCGGACGAGATCGCGTGGGGCGCGGACGTTTTCGATTCCAAGAAGCTGCTGCATCTGGAAGGCGTTGACGAGGCTGCGGGCACCGTGGTCGTTGGATAGAACGACGAAGGTGCGCTTGGCGTAACGACTGACCTTGCGGATGCGGTGAGTCCATTCTGTGAGTTCGTCCATCGAGTATTGATAAGACCCGGACTGCGTGCGTCCGCAGAGACGGACATACGCAACCGGGCTTGTCATCAAGGCCGTGGGAGGCATGGCCCGCGAATGGTCGGGCTGATCTATGTTGCAGAAGCCAACGTGGTAATCGATCAACATCGAAAGCGCATCTTCTTCGAGCCAGCTCGAATGACGGAACTCGGCGACCAAAGGAAGGTTTTTGAGTTCGCGACGCAGAGCGACGAAGCGAGTGCGGTTTTCGGGGGTGAAGCGGAAGCCACTGGGAAACTGCATCAGCACGGCACCAAGCTTCTTTGCTTCCTCGATCGGGCGAATCCCCTCACGGAAAGCGGCGATGTCTTTGGCCTCAAACTGAGCCTCATGAGTGAGCTTCTTCCAGGCGCGGACGCTGAATTGGAATTCAGAGTTGTTGCGAACTTGGCGGCACCAGAGCTGACTGAGCTCTGGCCGAAGCGGGGCGAAGAAGCTGGAGGTTAATTCGACGCTATTGAAGTAGCGCGACGTGTATTCCAGTTGATGAAAGTCTTTGGACCTGGTTGTTGGGTAAAAGACGCCTTGCCATTGGGCATGTGCCCAA
>CAZZGS010000370.1:0-5094 GCA_964653845.1 uncultured Bryobacter sp. | reverse complement strand
GGAAAAGTATGGCTTTGGAGTTCTTGGATGATGTCGCGGGCGGTTTCGACTTCCGACTTCTCGAAATTCGGAGAATCGTTGTGGCTGAGGCTGTTGAGGATGGTGGAACGCATCATCTCGACTCTTTAAATCAGAACTTGTGAAATAAAATCGGGATAATTTAGCGAGCAGTGCTAAACACTCTCCGCCAGGCGAGAAATGGCAAGAGCCAGCAGGCGGTCGTCGAAAATCCGTTGTTTTCTGGCACTGGCATCGGCACCCGCCGGCCAGCGGGTAAGACCTCCACGGATAGATGCAAGATCGGGCGCACAACCTTCTTTTTCGATTAGCCAGTCCACAGTAGCGAGAAGCTCCATGCCTAGCGGGGATTGAAATCCGTCAATTAGGGCATCGGTCGCTTCCAGCACCCGAAGATAAGATTTGGCCTCGGCACTCTTGAAGAACAACGCAACAGTTTCTGTCTCCGAATCTGCGAAGGCAATAGTATCCATCGGGCCGCAGTCGCTGATCCGTTTGTCACTGTGCAGATAGCTTCCATCCAAGGCATTAAGCAAATGATTCAGCCGTGGCGAGAACGGCCCGTAGCGATCTGCTTGAAAGCGTAAATCCAGCACATCGTCCAAGCCTTGTCGCCGAATCGTGCGATCAAGAAACCAAGCCAGCTTTTGCACTTCCAGCAGGGTGCATTCAATTCCCAGCACCCAATAACGCCGAATGGTTTCGGCAATGAGGGCGCGAGGAATGGTAAGTTTCTTGAAACCCTCGCGCTTGGCCACATTTTGATATTTTCCCGTTGGCGCAAAAGCTGTCACTTCCACGTCCATCTCACGGAATACGGCCTCGATCCTGGGCCTCACATCTGCCCACTCGAGGCCACCGTTGCCGCAGCCCAGGGGAGGCAGGGCAATGGAGCGAATTTTCTTTTCCTTGATCACGCGGGCCAAATCTTGCAAGCCCTGCTCGATCCACTCCATTCGAGAAGGGTTGCGCCAGTGCTTTTTGGTGGGGAAATTGATGACCCAGTGCGGCCCGTCCAGCTCATTGGTGGCCGTGACAAACATCTTCCCAACTTGCACTTCCTTCGCTTTGCAAGCGGCGGCATAGGCGCGGTAATTATCGGCAAACCGCTCCTTGAACATCAGCGCGATGCCTTTACCCATCACGCCGACTGTATTGACCGTGTTGACCACGGCCTCCACATCGGCTTCCAGCAGGTTTCCTTGGCGATAAGTGATCATAATTAAAAATACCAGCTAGGGCGCACGGCGATTTCCATGGATAGATTGCGCTTGGCAATCTCGGATTGCAAACCTGATTTTACCGCTTCTGAATGACAGCCGATGCCCAGCAAACTGGAGGCTGGCAGAGATTGATAGATCAATGCCTCTGCTTGATAACGTTCTTTTTTGCCGGGATCTTCGGGATCGTGACAAAAATCGCGTGCTTGGAGCAGCGGCCAATCCACCCGGTCCAAGTCATCCAAGTCATTGAAATACTCTGCCGCAAGAGGGTAGGCATGTTGATTCGTGAAGACAAATGAGTGGCCGAGTTCGTGGTTCTTTCTCAGCGAACTGACCAGAATCACAATTTGCTCGTTGGGCACATGAGGCACCCCTCCATAACCTGTCTTGATGTTATAGAGCATGATCGAATAGGGAGTGAAATAGAAAGGAACGTAATCGCTGAGGGTTCCTCGCGGTGGTATCGGCACTTCGCGACGATGACGTTTGGCGATTAAGCCCGCACTTCCGATATTGCGGAATTGAGGATCGAAAGTGGGCGAGTTTCGGCAATGCAAGCCATGGTCCAGCATCCACGGCACATTATCGAGATGGGTAATGCGAAAGATGAGGGCTTTGCCTGGATTTAGAGAACTCATGTCCAATTATTTCTCTCCTTCGATGAGACGGAGGAGGCGGTTGCGGATGGGGTGGCTGGGGGCGTTGAGCGTCAGGTGTAGGTGGGTGAGGAAGTCGCGCTGCTGCGCTTCGCTGACCTCGGGTGGGTAAGCAGCGAGGTGCTGGGTAACAGTGTTGTTCATGGCGCGAGAATGGATTCGAGTTGCTTGATCAGATTGAACGCCTTCTGGTCTTCCTGCTCGTAGAGCGAGGCATCGCTGCCGTAGGTTCTCAGAGGTTCAGGACGTGCTTGCGACATAGCTCCTACCATGCAAGTAACCAGCGACATGATCGAGTGTTTCCCTAAGGTAGGCCACTACATCATTTTTGATTTCAATAATGTCCTCCACCGCAAAGGATCGCCCAACTTCAGCGAATGACTTGCTGCCGTGAGCGAGATCGTTACGGTGCGTTTTTACCGTCAGCAGGCGATCTCCACGGCTTTGAGGTTCGGGAAACCCGTAGCGTTTCGCGACTTCCCGGATCTCACGGGCGTCCACATTCCCCGAAACGATTGTTTCGCGACGGAACGTCTTCGAAATAATGTCCGTGGCTAGTGCCGCAATTTCTGGCGAAAGTTTTCGTGGTTCGTGTCGTCGGATATTTCCAAGCACAACAATACGAATTTCCTCCCTACATTGGTCGAACGGGATCGCCTGCTGTTCCAACTCGTCAAAAATTGCCTCCACAGCGTTAGTTACCGACGATTCCATCAAGTTGTAGAGCATGAGCAGTGCGCTTGCCTTGAAGGTTCGCAGCAAATCTTGCTGCTCGACGAGCGTATAAGCAGGGTCATGAGTAGCCGATTTAGCAAGAAGCATTTCGCAGGTATCGACGCGACGAATGAAATCGAGATAAGATTCAATTTCCTTGACCCGTTCGTTGAATTCTTGAACGACAATTTGCATAGTTTATACCTTCAAAAGATGATCCCGGACAAACTCAATCCGCGCAATGACCTTCGGCTTTGAGTTACTGGCGTCCGATCGCATGTGGGCTTTGAATTCCGGAAATTCAAGCCAGCCGTTCGATACGGGCACCAAATCGGGCTTCTCCCGCAGAGCAAGGGCCATCCCAACGGACAGGGCCTCGAACCGGATTCTTGGCGTGCGGACATGGCCTTGCTTTTTGGCGAACGTGCCGAAATGTCGCTCCGAAAAATCAAGCATCCTTTCCCATTCCAGTTTTGCCGTGGCCTCCCTGTCAGCGGTGAATGTCTCCTGAGCGACCTTCAGGAATTGGTTGAGGAAGTCGATCACGCTTCTATCAAACTCTCGGTAATTCTTAAGATAGGCAAAGAAGCGAAGCACGAACTCCTGAGGTTCCCGTAGCTTGACCGCTTTGTCGCTGAGAGGAACCAACCTTTTGAACCGTTCATTCTCCGAGCATGCTTTGATAAAGCGGAGGAAAGATCCGTCCTGTGTTCCCCAACGAACCTCCATCGGGTTGAGTCGAAGGTTGCCGGTGTTGATCCGTCTGAAGATGTCGCGTCGGGATTCCTCATCCACCCCCTCCCGCATCTCGATCATGCGCACGGTGTGCCGACCGAAACGGCGCTTCCGAGATGGAGGCAGATCGTCGTAGGTGAATCCGTTCAGTTTATCCAATTTCGTGAGACCGGCCAGCCGAAGTTCGCCCTGCATAAATCGTGCGATTGTGCGCACCCGCTGAGAGCCATCCACGATTTCCGCTCTTCCTTCCTTGCCCTCGACATCGGCCAGAAACAGAAGAGGGATCGGCAGCCCCATCAGGACAGATTCGATGAAGCGGGATTGATGATCTTCCGGCCAGGTAAGGTCACGCTGATAGTCGGGAACGAAGAAATCATTGTCGTCATCTTCCAAGCGTTCGAGATACTTGGCCACGATGACTTCCACGGGATATTCTCTCGTATCATAATCTATGATCTTGTGATGCTCAACGATTTGCTGCTCCGCTGCATCCTTCATTTCTGGCGTAATTTGTTTGAAGAGTTCGTTTTGCATTAGGTTTCCACGGGTTGATGTTGCTTGAGATGGTTGAGAATCGAGAGGCCGATGGCCTTACCAAGGCGAACCGGGACGGCATTGCCAATCATCTTGCCCACTTGAGAGAACACCACGGGCTGATCGCGAGGAACAAATTCATAGTCGTCCGGAAAGGTTTGGAGCAATGCGCCCTCCCGGAGACTGATGGCGCGGTCTTGCTCGGGGTGACCGAAGCGTCCGTTGCCATAGCCGAAAAACTGGGTGGTGATGGTAGGGGCCGGAGCGTCCCACTCCATGCGTCCGTAAACGCTCGGATAATTCCTGCCCATCTCAGTGCGATGGCACTGGGCTACGAGATCGGCAGGCCAGTCCCGCCAGGATCCACCGGGCTTGGAAGAACGGATGCGTTGTTGATTCAGCGGAGACAGACGGCTGGCCCGGTGGAAGCGATCATGCGATGAATCTCCGGCTCTCAGCTTCGGAAGATGGTTGATGGCGCCTCGAACGCTTCTCTCACCGGAATACTCACCGAGTTTCTCCAGGCTGATCTCGCCAAGCCGGGAAGCAAGCAATACTAGTCGCCTGCGTTGCTGAGGGATGCCGTAATCAGGGCAATACGCTTCCTGATGGGAAACCTGGTATCCGGCCTCTTGCAAGGCATGGGTGAAGTCGTGAAAAATACCATGGCGTTGCAATTCGGGGACATTCTCCATGCTGACGATCTCCGGTAGGAGAGCTTCCACCAGGCGCGCGAACTCATGCAGAAGCCCCCATTTGGCGTCCTCCCGGGTGTTCAGCCCCTGAGTGTATTTTGAAAACGGCTGGCAGGGGGCGCAGCCTACCAGCACACGGAGATTTGAAGAACCGAAAGCATCGCGCAATTCATCACCGCCAAGATCGGCGACGCTTTTGTGAACGAAGCGGGCACCGGGATTGTTGTGTTCGTAGGCAAAGCGGCACGCAGCATCAATATCGTATCCAGCCGCTACCGGAATGCCTGCATCAAGTAATCCGCGCGTCAAGCCTCCTGCGCCGCAGAATAGATCGACAGAGATGATGTCGCTTTTTGGAGTTCTTTTCTTCATGTCTTGTGTTCGATGAAATCTTTGGTTTCAGAATTAAACAGTGCGGAGTTGACTAATCCTACTCGACCTTCCTCTTTAATCACAGCCAGAAGATCGGGGCTGTCGGCGGTGAGGCGGAGGAGGCGGTTGCGGATGGGGTGGCTG
>CAZZGS010000369.1:0-5108 GCA_964653845.1 uncultured Bryobacter sp. | reverse complement strand
CCCATCTCCAAGTGCGCTTTTGCTTCGTCTAATTTTCCGCTTTGGGTCAATGCAACCCCCAACGTGCTTTGGGCCAGTCCTAACTCAGGCTGCAATTCTACAGATTTGCGTGCCCACCCCAATGCCTGCCTGACAATCAATGGATCTTTAACCAGTGTATGTTGAGCTAATCCAGCCTGTGCCAAGACCTGATACGCCACCGCAGGGTTCTCCTTCCCGGCCAACATAGCCTCCGCTTCCCGCTGCGCGACTTCGATATTCCCGGGCTTCTCATATCGGTTCAGTGCTGCCCTTGCCCTGTCCAATCGGCTGGCTAGGGTTTGAGGCTGATTCTCAGGCGCCCCAAGTGATTGCTTCCGCTCATGATCCCAGTACCCGAATCCAGCCACAACCAACAAAACCACAGCAACTTGTGTCGCCCGCAACCACTGATTCCCTGCCTTCTTGCTAGGCTGAGAATCAATTTCGCGTACTAATGTCCTTGCATTCTCATACCGTTCGTCCCTGTTATTGGCCAGGCACTTCATGACAATCGATCGTTCCCTCTCACCCACTCCAGGCCTCAAGCTGCGAAGATCCCGGGCACCCTCGCTCATCATTCGTCTCGATTGCTCTGTTCGTGTGGAACCCCGAAACGGAGACTGTCCACTTAACAACTCAAACCAAACCACCCCCAGGCTAAATATGTCCGTCCGCGCATCCGTTGAATCCCCCATCAGTTGCTCGGGCGACATGTATCCGTAAGTCCCCAGAACCGCCCCTACATCAGTCAATTGGGTTCGCGTTGCATCCATACCCGCTGCCTGCTCCAACGCAATCTCTACCCCCTGTGCCAGACCGAAATCCAGAACCTTCAGCAAGCCAGATTCAGACACCATGATGTTGGATGGCTTCAAATCCCGGTGCCAAATTCCCGCTTCATGTGCAACAGCAAGTCCGTCAGCCGCCTGTCGTATCAAGTCTCTCACTGCCTGCGGGGGCATGGGGCCGCGCTTGATGATTTCAACCAAACTCTCTCCACACACATATTCCATCGCCAGATAGTCAATTCCAGATTCGCTGCCCACCTCATAGATCGACACAATATTGGGATGGTTCAACCTTGAAGCCAGCTGTGCCTCACGCAAGAAGCGTTTTCTTCTTCTTTCATCCCCCGCACTGTTCTCAGCCAGTACTTTGATTGCCGCTTTTCTTCCCAGCCTCTCATCCACCCCCAGCCAGACCGTCCCCATCCCGCCTTTTCCGAGCTGCGTTTCGATGCGGTAACGACCTAACTTCTGGCCAATCATGATTTGGTCTTCTCAGTTTACATCTGACGGAAGCCTTCCTGTTAATCTCACTAACCCTTGAGTTAAAAAGGCCAACAAGGGAAGCACCGCCACCCCAGTTGACCTGGTCATTTTGCGGCTAACTCTTCCGCGTCGCCTCGATCTCCAGCGTGATCGCGATCTCATCGCCAACCACCACACCACCTGTTTCAATCGTCTTGTTCCAGACCAGGCCGAATTCCTTACGGCTGATCTTCGTCTTGGCCACGGCACCGCGCACAATCTTGCCAGGCGCGGGCATCACCTCAGGGCTCAATTCATCAATTGTCAGCGTGACAAGTTTCGAAACCCCATGCAGCGTCAATGTCCCATCCACCAGAATCTTCCCGCCCGCCTTGTAAAACTTGGATGACTTAAAGGTCATAGTGGGGAACTTGGCCACATCAAAGAAGTCCTGGCTTTTCAAATGCCCATCGCGCTTCGGCTCATTCGTATTGATCGTCGCAATGTCAACCGTCGCCTCGATACTCGACTTGGCCAGGTTCTTCTCGTCAAACGCTACCTTGCCCTGAACGTTCGAAAAGCGTCCGGAAACATTGGTCACCATCATGTGCTTCACACTGAAGCTCGCCCCTGAATGGGTCGAATCAATATCGTAGCTCTGGGCAAAAATACCCACTGCTCTGAAAGCGAGACTAAGAAAAAGTTTGGTCATTATATTACCCCTTGTTGTAGTAAAAACGCTCATGGACAATCTGGCCATTCTTCCAGCGTCGCATTGCCGTTTGGTTTAGCTTCGCACGATATCCATTCTTGAAGGTGAGGTCCATTTCCCACTCCGAAAACGAAATGTCATCACCCGACACACTAGACAAAACGGCCGCCGAATGAATCTCTCCAATCGAGCTAAAGAATTCGATCTCACGGTTACGGTTAAACGCTTTTCCCACGAAGGGCGCGTCGGAATTCTCTTGCATCACAGCGTCTTCGGCATAAAACTCATCGAAGGCCTCAAGCGCCTTGCCCGAAAGCACTGCGTCATCGAGCTTCTTGTTCAGTTCAGCAACATTTGACATCTTCATCTCCTTTAATCGTCAAACAGAAAATTGACTAGTCAGCTATTTAGATAAAAAATATCAGCTCGCGTCGCGGATTTTCCCCATCGCCGCAAGCAAACTTTGCATTTCAGTTTTCGAAAGGTTCTTCAGCAGCCGCTTGGCGCTCTTCTCCACTGCCGGGTCCAATTTCAAAAGCAGTTCAAGGCCAGCCTTGGTGATAAAGCAATACACTTGACGGCGATCCTCATCGGGACGCTCCCGCCGCACCAATCCCTTAACATCCAGACGATCAATCAATCGCGTGATACCCGGCGTATGCTCAATCAACCGGTCTGCCACAGTCAGCGTAGGCAATCCATCTGGCCCCGCCCCGCGCAAGATCCTCAACACGTTAAACTGCTGCTCGGTCAAATCATGAGGCTGAAATACAGTTCCCTGCAATCGCCGCAAGTGATCCGCCGTCTTCATAAACGCCACAATCGTTTCCTGCTCAAGTGTAGAGAACGGTTTGTTCTGCTTGATCTCGGCGAGGATTCTCGAAGCGGCCATGTCTGTACTCTACATGACAATAGATGACGCGTCAACGATTTATACGAAAAATACCAGCCGCTCCGGCACAATGAAGGAGCGACAGGTTTTGAGGGTTGGCTTTGCGTGCTACAAAGATCGATTAATTGGGTAGAACGACAGTCTCGACAACATGAATCACTCCTTTGGATTCCATCGCGATCGACATCGTCGACATACCGCCCTTCTTGCCGGCAATGGGCAGCGCTCTGCCAGACATCTTCGCCGTCAGCATCCCGCCGGTAACAGTCTCAAGAGAAGCCTTACCACCGCCCGCCTGGATTGCCTTCTGAATCGAGGCGGCATCTATCGTCCCGGCGACAACGTGGTAAGTCAACACTTTCACCAACGTATCTTTGTTCTCAGGCTTCAGCAGCGTCTCAACCGTCATTACGATGCCATGTCGGTTTCAGCGTTTCAATAGGCAAATAAATCCGCTACGAGGTAATTCTCGTAATTCAGTCCATATGAGACTGACGCTATAATTTGCGGCTCTATCCGCCTATCTGATCTTTCTGCCGGGCTATCTTCTGGCAGTTTTATTCAAGAACCAAAAGCACTCATAATTCCTGTACTTACTCAAGTTGAAGAGCCTTCACGGGATCAAAGCGGGCTGCACGCAGAGCCGGTATCAGACTCGCCATAAATCCTACCGCCAGCAACCCCAGCGACACAGCTGCAAATAAGGGCAGATGAAACGGTTCTGTCTCAAAAAGCAAGCCTTGAATCAATGCTGCCACGCCAAAACAACTCGGCAGCGCCAGCAAAACGCCCATCCCAATCAACTGCAATCCCTCTCGCGACACGAGCCAGAGCAGCGAACCGGGAGTGGCTCCAATCGCTGCCCGAATCCCAATCTCTCGCATTCTCACGCTTACATTAAAGCTGATCAGCCCATAGATGCCAAGCACAGCCAACAACAGCGCAGTGCCAGCAAACACAGCCAGCAAGACGCTCCACAACCGTGGTTGCCACAACGTATCGTCGACGAGCATGCCTAGTGTTTTGATCTCATTCACTGGTGTTTCCTGGTCCACTCCCGCCACAGCGGCTCTGATCTGATTTTCAAGCCCCACTGTCGAACCAGTTGCCCTTACCGCGATAGTCGCCGTGCCCCAGCCATACTGCTTGTACGGATAATAGAACTCCAGGCTTTGCACAACCTCTGCCGAGTGATATTTAACATTGCCCACTACCCCAACCACGGTTGCATAAGGGTCCCAATTTCCCGGTGATCCTGCCCTTACTTGCTGGCCTAGCGCAGATCGATTTCCAAACAAAGTCTTTGCGGCACGCTCGCTCAAGATGATTACCCACCCGCGAGTCAAATCATCCTGACTTGTAAAGTCGCGCCCTTCGCGCACTGGAATTCTCATCGCCTCAAAGTATCCCGGCGAGATATCGACAAACGTTGCTGGAGCCCGCACTGCTTTGGCTTCCTCAGAGTCGCCCTTGGCTTCGACATTCAAGGAATTGCGCTCAGGTTTTCGATTGCCGGTGAAAGGAAAATTATCGCTTCCGCCCACTCCGATCACCCCTGGAATCTCTTTGATCCGGTTCAGCACCTGCTCGTAATAAGCAGTGACGGTTTTGATCCGAACCGTATTTTCTCCAGGCCGATAAGGTGAAAGATTGAACGTCAGTACACTCTCTTTGCGGAAACCGGTCTCGGTCTGCATCAACTTATAAAAGCTTTGAATAATCAGGCCCGCCGACACCAGCAGCACGACTGAAAAAACAATTTCACCTACCACCAGCGCGGAGCGCAGACGCGACGTCCGTGCCGCCCCCCGCGACCCAATCCGCAGCGTATCTTGCAGATTCACATTGGTGGACATCTTTAGCGGCGCAAGCCCAAACACAACCCCACAAGCCAGCGTAATCAAAGCCGTAATTCCGAGCACCTGCCAGTTCAAATCCCACTGAATCCAGAAAGGCAACTCCACCGGAATCATCTGCGGAAGTAGCTTCAACAAAACCTGCGCAATCACAACCCCAAGCACTCCACCCGTCACCGACAATAGGAGACTCTCTGCCAGCAACTGCCGCAAAACATCCCCTGCCTGCGCCCCAAGCGCAGCCCTTACTGTAAACTCATGTTGCCGCCGGGTAGCTTGCGCCAGCAACAGGCTCGCCAGATTAAAACAGCACACCATCAACACCAATACCACCGCTGCCCCCAGCATCAACAAATAAGGCTTCATCGGCCCAACCT
>CAZZGS010000368.1:0-5109 GCA_964653845.1 uncultured Bryobacter sp. | reverse complement strand
CCCTCAATCAATCCGTTCTTAAGCCCGTGAAAAAAGCTGCTTAACTCAATCTAACGATTATCTGACTCTTCAACTATTATTCGGATAAGCCCTCTCAGTCTCCGGAGACCGTTAAGCCAAGCTGGTTCTTCAAGGGGCGCTACACGGGCAGTGAACTGGAGCAAAGAACATAAGCGAATTCAGACGCCCCGCGTGAAACATTTAATTCTTCAAATAACAGATGCCCACGTGCTCACCAAGTAGCTTGTCCGGAGAGTCCGCGTGACCTATTCGTCAAAGTCATCATCAATCCAAAGAAGTGTCGCTACGCAGTCATACCAGGATAAATAGCGGCTATCCTCCAGGATGTCCTTGTTTTTGCCCTGCAACTGAGGCAGCCATGCTTCGGCTGGAGTTTTAACCATTTTACCGGTATCTTTGCTTTTCTTTGCGAAAATCTCCCCTGCCCCCGTGTACTCGTGGAGTTCTCCCGACCGTATGTAGGGCCAGAAACTCTCAGACTTGTGATACCATTTCACCGTATTGCCTACACTCAGCACCAAACCAACCGGCTCGGAAGTATATGAAACGTACTGGTAAGCGGTGGAAACTCTGCTTGTGTTGAACTCCTCCGCCAAGTTGTCGATCAAAGCCAGGGAAGGAGTTTTCCCCTGGATTCGTGGGCAAAAAAGATATTCGGGCATTAAAAGTTCGGCGGCAAACAAGTTGGCCTCCGACTCTTCTGAGGGATCATTCCAAACGGTGAACTGCTTCACTGTGTCGTCATGATCCATGTCACCCTTTACGTGGAGACGAAAATGTCCTATCTCATGTGCGGCAGTAAATCTTTCCTGCCCATGGGTGAGACCACTTTTTACTCGGATGGTGCCACCTTTCGCTTTTGATGCTACGATTCGACCATCAGAATTTGCAAGTCCCCCGACCTCAATTTTTAGTTTCCCAGCGGTATAAGCCAAAATATTAAGATTGATCTCGCTTGGCTCCTCCACCCAAAGATCTTTCAGCAACGCAATTGCAGAAGCCTTGCATTGGTTCTTCCGGAGCCCGCTGAGCTCGGCTTTGATCTTTGAGGACATTCCCTTATTTTCCTGATGTGGTAGAGGCAACGTCTTCCAACCAAGAACGTAGCTCTTCGTCCGAAAACTTGCCGTTATTGTGATTCCTACAGCGAGCGGCTGCGAATCCTTGTAGTTCGGAGCCGAACACCCCCTCGATAATTTTTTCTTTAATAATGAAAAGTTCCTCTCTGCTCATCAATTTAAGATTTCCAAAAATGCCCGCCTTAACTCTTACCAACTCATTAGACTCCTGAGCAGATATGTGAACACTTTCTTGGAAAGCGGTTCTCGTAACCTGGCGCAGTTTTGTCAGAAACCCCGTCGCATCTCCTCCTTGAACCTCCAACTCTTGCCGAAGGTCCGTGACGCTCATTCCCGTATCATCTAAAAGAGTCTGCTCCAACGCCTTTTCGACCTCTTTATATTTTTTCATATACTACCACGCTCTCTTTTTTGCACTCTTCAATGACCCTAAGTGCAATTGGCCCTAATTTTCTTCTCAACTCGTAAATTCTTTTCTTCTCGATTCCAGTCTTTTCCGACTGGCTGTCCGAGTCGGCTGCTCCCTCCTCAATCGCAAAGACGAGCAACATCAGCTCGTCGTTAACTTTGACTTCATCATCATTATACAACGCTTTCATCAGAACTTTATAATCCAACGCGTTGGCCGCTAAGTCTCTGGGAGAGGGCTCATCACTCTTAAGGAAATTTTGATCCGCTTCGTCCAACGCATCCAAGGATACTGCTTTGGACTCTTTGCAGGTATATATGGCAGAGAGCCAACTCTCCACCCCTTTCTTAAGCTGGGCCAATACCGGGTAATCCGGGACAAATGTGCGCTCCTTAGCGACGTATTTGCGAATTACGTCAAAAACCACTGTATCGGGATCTTTTGAACGGGGCATGGCTTGGCCGAGAGTCCAACCGTAACGCGTGCACGCTACAATTTTGCAATGCCGTAGCATTTTGAGACCAATTTCCTCTTGGTTTTTCAACAGCTCCTGTACCATTTCATCATGCATAAACAACAGTCTCTTGATATATGGCTGATGAACAAGACGTTTTTGGGAAAAAATCCTAAGAAATCTTTTAATCAAAATTTTTCCCAAAATCCACAAACTGGCCCGCCAAGGTAGTAATGAATCGCACTCCTACTACATCGGACCACGGCAACGCCGGGGTAAAACCACACTGTGAAACCAAATTAGCCCCCAAATGGGCAATTTTACTGAATGACGGGCTATATCCCATGCCCCGTCAGAAGCTAGAATCCCGTACGATCCTCGATCAGGCGGGTTGCGGTGACAATTTAGTCTTGGTAAGAGACCATAACAGTCAAAATGACGTCATTTTTGGAGATGACGACCTTGCCGACCTTAGCGAAGGAAATGTTTTTCGAACCATTCCACGTTGTGAAGCCATCGGTCAGCAAGTCCCCTGCGTCGAACCGGCTAAGCTCGCCTTTGTAATTGAGGATGCATGGGAAATCACGCTCAAGGGGACCCAGACAGCTAAAACCCTTAGGAACCTCTTCGACCTTCCTGAGGATGTTGAACTTCTCCGGGACATGGAATCACCCAACGATCAACCCATCAGCGAAGGCGAAAAGGTGCTGTATGCAGACGGCCCTGTATTCACCCTCCACAATCTCCTGATCACCGTCAGGGTCAACACGGTCGGCGTCAGTTTCAAAAGGCGCCTTGCCAGCGGTTTGGAAATTAAGAAAGCCGCTATCGCCCAAGGCGTGAAGATCGAGGAGAGCTTTGTACTTTACAAGCACAAGCCGGATGGAGGACTTGGACCGGCCATTTTGGACGACGAAAAGGTCTGTCTTAAACCCTGCGACAAATTCAATTGTGTGGCACCCGATGACAACTCCTAAACTCACACAATCAGTTGCCCGAGCAATCGTGGAAATTCAGGAGGTATTTCCCGGATTAACCTTGGAAGTTGAAGCCGATGCGGACGGGGGGGCCTATGTAAAGGCCCATGCCCTCTTCATTGGGGATCAATATTTACCCAAGGAATCGTGGTGTGCTTTCCGCATTACCTTTCAATATCCCTACGCCGACGTTTATCCGCACTATTTCGTGCCGAATTTAGCGCGTAGAGATGGAAAACCTCTCGGCACCGCCATCAACCCTAATCATCAATGGCAGCATCTTGAGTCAATCGAACCTGCCACTATGGTGTCCCGTCGGTCCAACCGTCTGGACTCTTCAATCGATACCGCAGCTTTGAAGCTAGCTAAAGTCTTAACCTGGATCCGTTCAACATGAAAAACTTTACATTCCGCATATCAAAGCCTCTTTACGATAAACTCCACTGCCACCTTTTTCCTGGGGATGGGGATGAGCACGGCGCGGTCATCATTGCAGGCACCGTGGAAACCGAACGTGGGTTTCGATTACTTGCACGGGAGGTTGTTATTGCCGAGGACGGGATCGACTACGTTCCGGGAAAACATGGTTACCGAGCTCTCACGGCCGGATTTGTTGCCCAAGTTTCCAACAGATGCGCAAACGAGCAACTCTGCTATTTTGCTGTCCACTCTCATGGGGGTAGTGACACCGTGGGCTTTTCAGACACAGACATGGAATCCCATAAGCGTGGATACCCGGCCCTATTGGACATAACTCAAGGTGGACCTGTGGGAGCGCTTGTTTTCGCCCAAAATGCGGTTGCCGGAGAAATTTGGACTAAAGAGGGAGTATACCAACTGGACAGCATGGCGATCATCGGGATGAACTCAAAAACAATCCAACCCCAACCCGCAAAGTTTTTTGGAAAATTGTCTGACGTATACGATCGTCAGTCCTTGATGTTTGGTGCTGTAGGCCAGCTTCGCTTGGTTGGGGCAAAAGTGGGTATCATTGGCCTCGGGGGGGTAGGGTCGTTGGTTAACGAATACGTTTCCAGACTGGGTGTTGGCGAAATAATTGCAGTCGATTTCGATAAGGCGGAGCCGACCAATCATTCTCGATTAGCCGGTGCTAGATTGACCGATTCACTTCCTTGGCTTCAATCCTCCAAAATTGGCATTCTACGGACCCTAGGGAAGGCTTTAGCGCGTTTTAAAGTGCACATCGCTGAACGCGTTGCAAAACAGGCTAATCCAAACGTTCAGTTCCATGCGGTTGTAGGCGATGTGACCACTCAGTCAGTAGCCCACTTGCTTCGGGATGTAGATTTTTTGTTTCTTTGCGCCGACTCCATGCAAAGCCGATTGGTTTTCAATGCCTTGGTTCACCAATATCTTATCCCAGGTCTGCAAATCGGCTCCAAAGTGCCTGTTCACAAAGAAACCGGTAAACTTGGGAATGTCTTCAGCGCTGCGAGACTAGTAATACCATTTGAGGGTGGGGGCTGTTTGCTTTGCAATCAGCTCATCCCAGCGGACAAGTTGCAGGAAGAAGCACTGAGCATCGAAGAAAGGAAACGCCAGGCCTACGTTGAAGATGACTTGGTCAAAGCACCAAGTGTTATTACCTTAAATGCGATAGCCGCTTCCATGGCCGCCAACCAGTTCCTGTTTCATTTCCTGAGTCTAGTTGATGAGATGAACCACCAGGTTGGCTACTGGATGCACTATTCTCGTGAAAATATATCTCGTAGCTGTGAGTGCAGAACTTCCACCGGATGCGCTCACTGTGGCAGAGAAAACCGGACGTCTTTCGCCCGCGGAGATCGATGGAGTTTGCCGTGCAAGCTGGGTGGCGATTCCGTGTAGAAGGATGGAGCGCTGGGAGGGGGCAAAACCGGTGAATGTCGTTTTGATCTCTCTTATTAAGTGCGCCGATCAATTAACCGCGCAGCCCTATCGGCTGGGCCTCTTAAGTTGGTTCAAAATGGGTGAGATGATTTTGCTACAAATGATGCAAACAATCACCTTACCAGCTCAATAAAACGGCGGAATGATCGGAAACACCGGTATGTGGCTGGAGTTTGACTATGGCTTTCTGCCCACGGGGTCAGTCGTTAACAATTTACATGTTATAACAAGTTTACCCGTGTTCTCTTGAATGGATTTTAAAGTGGGTTATTCTGGATG
>CAZZGS010000367.1:795-5135 GCA_964653845.1 uncultured Bryobacter sp. | reverse complement strand
ACATTGAACCTATCGCCAAGCATCCGCTGCTGCCTGATGTGCTGATCTTTCGTGAGGCCGTCCGCTATGCCCTTACTTACAACGAGTTCTTCAAGGCCGATGAAGGCACCAAGGCCATTCGCCTGCTCGATGAGGGCCTGTTGCGGGCCCGCCAGTTAGCCAACGGCCAATCCCCCTGGACGACAGACACTGGCCTGATCGTGCGTGGGTATGTCTCAAAGATCGATGGCAGCATACAGCCTTATGGGCTCGTAATTCCGGCCGGTTGGCGCGCGACTGATGCCAAGCCCTGGCGCCTCGATACCTGGTTTGCCGGCCGCAGTGACGTTCGCAGTGAAGTGAATTTTCTGATCGACCGTATGACCAGGCCCGGCGAATTCACTCCGCCCGACGCCATCATGCTGCATGTCTATGGCCGCTACTGTAACGCCACCAAGTTCGCCGGTGAGGTCGATGTACTGGAAGGCCTGGAGGCCGCAAAGAAGCATTACCGTATTGATGAAGACCGCATCTTTGTTCGCGGCTTCTCAATGGGCGGTGCTTCCACCTGGCATATCGCCGCTCACTACGCCGACCAGTTTGCCGGCGCGGCCCCGGGCGCGGGCTTTGCCGAGACGAAGGAATATCAGAACCTCGAGAAGAAGGGCGATGTCCGCCCCTGGTACGAGCAGAAGCTTTGGCGCTGGTATGACGCAACAGAGTACGCAGCCAACTTCTACAACTTGCCGCTGGTTGCCTATTCCGGGGAGATCGATAAACAGATCCAGGCCGCCCAGATCATGAACCGTTATCTCTCCAAGGAAGGCCTCTCGCTCGCCCATGTCATCGGCCCAAAAACGGAACACAAGTATCATCCCGATTCCAAGCCCGAGATCGAAGCTCGTCTGGCCGCGATCGCCAAGAGCGGCCGCGATGCCTATCCATCAGGCGTCCGCTTCACCACCTATACGCTTCGCTACAACCGCATGCGCTGGATCGTGGTGAATGGGCTTGACGAACACTGGGAGAAAGCTCGCGTCAACGCGCAGATTCAGGACAACGGCGACATCCACATCGATACAACAAATGTCTCTTCCTTCAGCCTCGACTTTGGTGCTGGTGGCTGGCGCCACTCGCTGGATCGCAACCCCACGATCCGAATCGACGGCCAACGCGCTGCCTCACTTCAACCGCTTACCGATCAAAGCTTGCGCGGCAGCTTCTCTAAAGTGAAAGGCACCTGGCAGCTTGCTGCCGGCAGCGATACGCTGCGGAAGAGCCCCGGCCTGCAAGGGCCGATTGACGATGCCTTTCTGTCGAGCTTCGTCATGGTGTTGCCCTCGGCTGAAGCAATGCACTCCGCCGGCGGAAGCTGGGTAAAGACAGAAAGCGACCGCGCCATTCGCACCTGGCGCTCGCTGTTTCGAGGCGATGCCCGTGTGAAGAAAGACAGCGAAATAACCGAGGCCGATATCGCCTCATCGAACCTTGTGCTTTGGGGCGACCCGAAGAGCAACAGCATGATCGCCAGGATCCTGGGCAAGCTGCCACTCGAATGGAATGCCTCGCGCCTCGCTATTGGCAAGACCGCCTGCGATGCAACGCAGTGCATGCCAGTGATGGTTTACCCCAATCCCTTGAACCCCAAGCGTTACATTGTGCTCAACAGCGGCCCCACGATGCGCGAAGACTCCAACGGCACCAACTCGCTACAGACTCCCCGCCTGCCTGACGCTGCTCTTGTGGGTCTGGACGAAGCACCGGGGGCCGTGCGGCCGGGTAAGATTCTTTGGGCTGACTTCTTTAACGAAGAGTGGCAACTGAAGGCAGGACAGTAGCAAGCCGCTCGGCAGCTCAGGGTGAGGATATTGGGCAACTCTGAAGCTTGCCTCACGCCAACACCCTGCACGGGAGAAGCACCCCATGGGGTGACATGGATCTTGGCCGGGTTGGTGTCGGGTTGTAGACCTGATAGCAGTGCCGGGTGAGAACTTCAAAGTCCGGCCCTTCACTGATATTGGCTCCGTGTGTAGCGAACGATTTCTTCGGCTCGTTCTTTAGGCCGAAAGACCTCGAGTTCAAACGGCTGTGTAGATCACTTTCATTCAGGCCAGGTAACGTAGAGCAGCGTAGTGGTTTTTGAAGGTTCGATCGTGAGGTTGCGCAAGAGCCGCCAGCCTTCGCCCTTCTCATAGGGCTCACCCGCAATCCTGCCTTTACCTTCGAGGATCATGACCACAGCTCGTGGCCCGCTGACCGACAGTGCTGCATCGAGTCGCATGCGTTCTGTGCGGAAATACTTGCATTCGACAACACCAGCTCTGAGACCTTCATAAGGGCCGGTATGGCTTACTGCCATGCCGTGCTCCAGATGCAGTTCACGAGGGCGGCCATAATCATAAAGCCGGTAAGTGATGTCGGAGTTTTGCTGGATTTCGCAGATCGCAACACCAGCGCCGATGGCATGAACTTCGCCAGCAGGGACAAAGTAATTTTCCCCGGCCCTCACCTTGCGCCAGTGGAGCATGTCTTCAATCGCACCATTCCGTGCCGCTGCGGTAACTTCTTCAGCACTGAAGGCTTTGTTGAAACCGAGGCCGATTTCGCTGCCTTCATCTGCACGCAGAATGTGCCACATTTCGGTCTTGCCGAGCGACTGATGCTGAGCCTCTGCATAGGCATCATCTGGATGCACCTGGATTGAGAGCCGCTCTGAAGTAAAGAGGAACTTGAAAAGCAGCGGCAGCCGTTCTTCGTCTTCAAACCACACCTCACCGATCTTCGAATCGGCAGCGGCAAAAATGGGGGACAAGTTAGTTGTCCCCCAGATCTTTTCGAGGCGAGTTGTTTTTAGACGACGTGCGCCAGGCCCGATGGTCATGCGAGCTTCTCGACGAATTGCTCGATGCGGTCGAGGCCCTTCTTCAGTTCTTCCATCGAAGTGGCGTAGGAAAGCCGTAAGTGTTTTTGAGAACCAAAGGCTTCACCGGGCACCACAGTGACCAATGACTCTGACAGAAGCCGCGAGGCAAATTCCATCGGCGTTTTGATGCCGCCCTTGCCCAGCACACCGCTGATGTTGGGGTAAGCGTAGAAGGCACCCTGCGGCGTCTGTGCCGTGATACCGGGGATCGCGCGCAGACGAGCGAGCGCATAATCGCGCCGTTTTAGGAATTCGGTCATCATCGTCGTGATCGAATCCTGAGGGCCTGAGACTGCTTCGAGAGCCGCCTTCTGGGCGATCGAATTCGGGTTTGACGTCGAGTGTGTGAGCAGCTTGCTGCAGGCATCGATGACAAACTTGGGCCCAAGCAGGAAGCCGATGCGCCAGCCGGTCATCGCGTAGGTCTTCGATAGCGACCCCATCACGATCACCGTGTCTTTGCCACCCGGCAGCGAGGCCATGCTGAAGGGCTCACCTTCATAGAGGAAGCGGCAGTAGCACTCGTCGGTCAAAATCCAGACGCCGTTCTTCTGGGCGATCTCGTAGATCTTCTTGAGTTCAGAGGTCGGGATCACAGCGCCGCTCGGGTTGGAAGGCGAATTGATGATGATGGCCTTGGTACGCGGCGTGATGTGGGCGGCGATGGCATCGGCTGAAACGGCGAAACCATCGGCTTCGGACGATTCGACAAAGATCGCTTTGCCACCGGCATAGTTGACGATATCGGCAAAGCTCACCCAGTAAGGAACCGGGATGATCACTTCGTCGCCTTCGTTGACCAGCGCCTGAATCACAGTGAAGATGCCGTACTTGCCGCCGACGGTGACAGCGCATTCCGCAGGCGAGTAATCAGTGCCGTAGTCGGTCTTGTGACGCTTGACGATGGCTGCCTTGAGCTCAGCCGTACCACCTGCGGGAGTGTACTTGGTGAAGTTGTTGTTGATCGCGTCGATGGCCGCCTGCTTGACGTTGGCGGGGGTGGGGAAGTCAGGCTCGCCCACGCTGAAATCAACTACGTCGTGACCTTCACGGCGCAGACGATCGGCATCGGCGGCTACCTTCATCGTGGCGCTCACGCTGATGCGTGAGATTCTCTCGGCTAGTTCGGTTGGCGGCGCAACAGGCATTGTAGTAAGTAGTTAACTCCTTTGAAATCGAGCCCGCAGATGGGACTCCACATGTGGCGGCACAAGCCCGCCAATGTCGCCGCCCAGGCGGGCGACTTCTTTGATGATGCGCGAGCTGACGAATGAGTACTGCTCGCTGGCCATCAGAAATACGGTTTCCAGATCCGGCTTAAGGCGCCGGTTCATCAGCGCCATCTGCAATTCAAATTCATAGTCGGAAATGGCGCGGATGCCGCGCACGATGATCTGAGCCGATTCGCGCTCAGCGAATCCCACGAGCAGGCCATCGA
>CAZZGS010000367.1:0-785 GCA_964653845.1 uncultured Bryobacter sp. | reverse complement strand
GCGGGTCATCTCGACACGTTCTTCGATCGGGAAGAGAGGGTTCTTGTTGGAATTCAGAAGGACGCCAACAACGAGGCGGTCAGCAAGGCGGGAAGCCCTGCCGATCACATCGAGGTGACCGTTGGTGATGGGGTCAAAAGATCCGGGGTAGATTGCAGTCAGCACGCTGGAAGGTAAATACCTATTGTAGCCCCAGCTATGATCCCAGGTTGAGGCTCTTGAGAGCCTTGGCCCAGGGTTCGCGATAAGGCCGTTCGAGCATTGCGTTTGCTTCGCGGTCGCTAATGATTTCTTCTTTGATTGGGTCCCACTTGAGGTTGCGACCCAGTCGCAATGAAAGGTTGGCGAGATGGCAGGCCACTGCTGTCTGATGGCCGTCTTCGACATCGGCAATCGTTCGCTGGCGTGTCTTCACGCAATCGATGAAGTTACGCACGTGCAGGTCAAACTGTTCTTCACTTGACCCCTTCTCGCTGCGATTGGCGATCAACTTCTCGGGCTTGACTTCTACCCTTACAGCTCCGCCGGTGGGGTGGCCCTGAAAGGTTGGGATCGAATTCTCCGGAGGCCGCTTGGCATCGCCAGTGATCTGGAAACCACTGCGGCCAATACTGAGGCTGCCCTTTGTGCCAAAGAATTCAAGACCAGAACCGGCAGCGCTGCCTTGGCTGCCTTCCCGATGGCTCCATAGAGAAGTAAGGCCCTGATAGGTGAAAGCGGCGTCCTGCGTGTCTGGTGTTTCGCCATCGTCTTCGAGCACTAAGCGGCCACCGTTTGAGTAGACA
>CAZZGS010000366.1:1941-5136 GCA_964653845.1 uncultured Bryobacter sp. | reverse complement strand
GGGTTTCGGCGATAGCATGCAGGGCGAGAGTGGTCTTGCCGGAAGATTCAGGCCCGTAGACTTCGATGATGCGCCCGCGGGGGAGACCGCCGCAGCCGAGGGCGTGGTCGAGGAGAATCGAGCCGGTGGGGATAACGGGGATCGATTCGGCGGCTCTCGACCCGAGAACCACGACTGAGCCACTGCCATTTTTCTTCTCTAGCTGTTGGGCAATCAGGGCGAGTGGGGAGAGGGTGCGGGCAGCCATGCCACTTTAGTGTGGAACTCTTCAAAATAGTCTCAAGAATCCTTGCGAGTCACCGAAAAGCTTTAGATAGAAGAGGCGGATTACCAGCTATGGGCTTATCACCATTAACCTTTACCGGCATCAGTCAGTACTCGCAGGATTTTCAGACGATCCTGCAGCGTGTGACGACGATTGCCTCGTTTCCTTTGAATCAACTTAAGAACGAGAAGGCTGATATTGCAACCAAGCGGCAGCTTACCAACGAGTTGAACGGTTCTGTCGAATTGTTTGGAAAGCGGCTGGCGGAGCTTCGCGATATCGCCGGGCAGCGGGCGATTTCCGCTTCCTCATCGAGCAGCAAAGTGAGCGTGACCTCTGTTACCGCCGACGCGCCCAATTCGTATCAGATTACCGAGGTGAGTTCGATTGCCAAGGCGGCATCTGAGACTTCCACTGCTTCATTTGCCAACTCCTCTTCGACGCAAGTTTCCGCTAGCGGCAATCTTCGCCTCACATTGGGGGCGAGTACTTACAATTTTTCACTCTCTCCCGCCGAGAACAATCTGGTCGGGTTGCGCAACAAGATTAACGGGCTCAACGCTGGAGTGACGGCGAGCATTCTCACGGTCGGTGCGGGCGAGAACTACTTAAGCGTTGCGGCCAACGGCGCTGGGGCCAAGACGTTGTCATTAAACGAAGATCCGTCAGGGGTGAATACGGCACTGTTGACAACGGCCAACCAGGGCAGTAATTTGAATTTCAAATTGAATGGGGTTAGCGTTTCGCGGCCTTTCAATCAGGTAAACGATCTGGTGCCTGGGGTTGCCTTCACGATCAATCAAACTACAGTCGTCAATGAATCGATCTCAATCAATCTGACGAGCGACCGCTCAAAGTTGTCGAATGCGATTAGCGGCTTTGTCGATGCCTACAACGCATTGCAATCGAAGGTTGGCCAGCAGGTGGGAGAAAAGGCAGGATTGCTTTCTGGAGATGTTCTTGTGCGTGAAGCGCAGGAGATTTTGCGTAAGAGCTCGGGCTTCGGATTGGGCGCTGGCTTGATCAAGAATTGGAGCGATCTTGGCGTTAGCTTCGAACAGAGTGGCGCGATTACTCTCGATTCAGCGATTTTCAACGCGCTGAGCGAGGCTCAGATTACCGACAGCTTCAATTTCTTTGGCGGCACGACCGGGCTTGGCTCGCTAACCAGTCGAAGCGATGGCTTCACTGACGCCATCAACGGGATGGCCAAGCTCCAGATCAACCAGTACGATCGTACCGATAGCCGCTTGACGAACCAGATTTCCTCTCTCGAAGACCGAATCGAGGTTTTGCGATCCAATTACCTGCAGAAGCTGCAAGTGGCCGATGCATTGCTAGGTAATCTTGAATCGCAAAAGAACATTGTAGGTGCTTCGATCGATAGTCTTAATTTGGTGCTTTACGGAAAGCGCGGAAACTAATTGATATTGAGCCTGCTCGAACAGATTGCCGCGATGGATCGGGAGTGGAAGGTGGATGCTCCGGAGGGGATCGTTGGCCGTGAGGCGCTCATTATGGGTTTGTCCAAGTGCTGCACTAGCGATCCTGGCGCGGCAGAGTTGTATTTAGATGAGCTGCGTGCCGTCTACAGAAAGACAGGCGAAATGCATCAGTTGCTGGCGGCAGATCGCCAAAGGCTTATAGTCGAGCTCGGTCTGGCAGAAACACAGATGCGGCAACTGGGTTCGTTTAAAGAACCCGTTGCCGCATCCGCTCCCCTCCTGAACCGTGTTGGCTAATCACTGTTGGCTAATCACTGTTGGCTAATCACTGTTGGCTAATCACTGTTGGCTAATCCATTTCGAGCAAAGCTCGCTTGACGGTCTGCACTACACTGAGCCAGTCTCCAATCATGGGTTGGCGAAATAGTCTCATTGTTGGGTACCAGGGAGAATCGTCCCGGTGAAGCAGCCAACGCCAGTCTGGCGCATAAGGCAACAGTGTCCAGACGGGCTTGCCAAGAGCGCCGGCCAGGTGGGCGACGGCCGTATCGACGGAGATGACAAGGTCGAGCCCGTCGACGGCGGCGGCCGTCTCGCCAAAATCGGTAAGCAAGGACGAGATATCGAAGACCCCGTCAAGGATGCGGTTTTTCGCGACATCCTTCTGTAGAGAAATGAACTGGAAGCCGGGTGTGTCAAGCAGGTTCGCAAGAACGCTCAGCGGCAAGGAACGGTTGTGGTCGTTGCGGTGCTTGGGGTTTCCCTGCCAGACGATACCGACGCGCTTGGAGCTTGACGGCGTGGCCGTATAAAGCCGGCTCCAATTTTCTCTTTTTTCGGGATCGGCAAAGAGATAGGGCACCTGGTTGGGGATGGTCTCCAGTCGCGTCTGGAAGTGATAAGAGAGGCTGGGAAACGGCACTTCGCAATCTCCAGGGACAATATCGGTGAGCCTTGAGGTGCAAATTGAGAGGCCTTCGATGGAAGACAGTAGAGGCTCGAGCGGCGCCTGGCAAAGGACATCGACCTTCATCCCCGAGTCGCAAAGCAGCTGTAGATAGCGGCTGAATTGAATGGTGTCGCCGAAGCCCTGCTCGGCGTGGACGAGGATATGAGTGCCTGCTTTGAGCTTGCCATCCCAACGAGGAAGCGTCCAGTTATGGCGGGAAATTTCATGCTGTTTCAGCCGATGCTCATAGCCGGACCACCCGCGGGCGAAGTCTCCCATCAACAGCGAGGCAAAGCCGAGGTTCCAGGGTGCTTCTTTATGCGAAGCGTTGATTGCCAGTGTTTCGAGAAAGTGGTTTTGGGCCTGAGCCAGTCTATTCAATTTGAGGTAACAGTTGCCAAGATTGTTGTGCGCTTCGGCAAAATTCTGATCGACCGAGAGTAGACGTTCATAAATCATGACCGCTTCTTGTAAGCGTTCCTGGTCCTGGAGAAGAATCGCGAAGTTGTATAGGGCGTCGCCGTAATCGGGTTGTG
>CAZZGS010000366.1:0-1931 GCA_964653845.1 uncultured Bryobacter sp. | reverse complement strand
GGGCGCGGCGATAAGCGGTTTCGGCGGCGAGGAGATTTCCGTCGGATCGTTCGAGAAGCGCTAGATTGTTCCACGCCTCGGGATAGCCAGGCCTGGCGCTGAGAGCCGATTCATAGGCTCGCCGGGCTTGGTCCGGGTTTTGCTGGATTGTGCGCATGACGCCCAAATTGAACCAGGCTTCAGCGTGGTTCGGAGACTGAGCGAGCAGGAGTTCGTAGTTTCTTCCGGCACGATCGTGATCGCCCTGAATATGAAGCAGATTGGCGTAGGCGAGGCGCAAATCGATGTTGGAAGGCGCAGCGACCAGTGCTTGGCCAATACAGGCGGCGGCGCGTGAATAGTCTCCAAGGCGGGCGAAGGCTTCTCCCAGATGGGCGCAATACCGGGGTTCTGGCCCCGCAAGTTGAATGGCTTTACCGATCAGATCGACTGCCTCGGCGGGCGAGTCGTTTTCGAGTGCGAAGACGCCGAGAGCGTCGTAGGCCTCGCTGTTTTTGGGATCTCGCTCGATCAATTGAAGGAGCAGGGTTCCTTGAGTGTAGTTGGCTTCGGCAGTCAAAGTTTTTCTCCTCAGATTCAAAACAAGAGCTCTCGAGCGGCCAGATTGGGCCGACCGCCGAGAGCTGCTTGAGGAACGGTTGGTGAATCGACTGGCGATTAACCTCTGAGGAGACTCAGAACCTGCTGGGGAGCTGAGTTGGCCTGGGCCAGTGCGGCAATACCAGCCTGCAACTGAATCTGGGCCTTTGACAGATTGGCGGCTTCCTGCGCCAAATCGGCATCGCGGATGCGGCTTTCGCTGGCTGCAAGGTTGGTCAACTGGCTTTGGGCCAGATTGACGGCGAAGCCAATCTGATTTTGACCTCGACCGACAACGGCTTGGGCTTGACCCAGTTTGTCGACAGCGTCGGCGAGAGCCGTAACGGCGTTTTGGGCATTTTCTTGAGTAGCGATATCGGAGGTAGAACCACCGGCTGCCGCCGTGCTCGATTGAACGGTGCCTTGCGAGGTGGTGATGCCACCGGCACCGGAACTATTGGAGCCGATGCTGACCTTAAAGTTTGACAGCGTGCTCAGGAAGCGGATCTTTTCGGTTCCGGCGTCGTTTTGCTTGACCGCTACTACTTTCTGCAAGGTCGCGTTGTTGGACTGCGTGATGGCAGTATTGATCGCGTCCACAGCGTCGTCAATGGTGATCGCGTTGCGGGTAGTCGAATCGTTGCGCAAGACGACGGCGAGATTCTGCTGAGCGCCAGAGCTATCGTTGGCACTTAAACTGATCGTCTGATCGTCGTTGGCATAATTGACCGCGCTGAAAGCCAGCAATCCGGTTTGCTGTGCGCCACCCGAGTTAAAGGAACTCGACGTAGCACCAAGAGTTGAAGAGGTGCTGGTAGTCCCTACTGCAGCGACGCCACGTGCGGCCGTTGCGAAACCAAAGTTTGTTGCGGTCGAATAGGCTTCATCGAGCTTGAAATCAGTGCCGTACTGCGAGCGGATCTGAATCTGGGTTCCACTAACAGTTGCATAGAGCCCAGCCGCCGATGCGGCTCCGCTATTGGCAAAAGCCGCATTCAGATTGACGACTCCGCCGGCGACGGCAGCACCCGTTGCGGCGGTGATGTCGAAGTTGGTGCCGTCGCTCAAGGCGACCCGGATCGTCGAGTTGCCCGGAGTACCGGTCTGGTAGTTGCTGCCGGTGATGTCGTTTGAGTTGAAGGTGGTCTGGGCAGCCTGGCGGAACGAAGTACCAAAATTGAGGGAGTTTTGTGAGTCGCCAAGAGTTTCAACCGAGAACTTCTCTCCACGCGCATTGGTAAGGCTCAGAGTCCCGCCGCCAATGAAGTTTGCGCCGACTTTGATTCCGGCAGCCTGTAATGTGGAGTTGTTCGTGATCTGCGAGCTTAAGTCTGCGATTGCGTTGGTGTAGG
>CAZZGS010000365.1:0-5145 GCA_964653845.1 uncultured Bryobacter sp. | reverse complement strand
CATCGCTATTTGTGGGGGGATGCCGAGGTACGGCGGGCGACACTGGCTCCAGGCGGGCCCAGGGAATTTGGCTATCTGAATCGTCATTCCGCTCTTGGTGGATTCATTTACAGGCCCTTCTCGAAATTGACTGTAAACGGTGAGACGGAAGTGGGCCGCGGCGACCAGACTTACTTTCGCACCAGTCTTCAGAATTTTGAACAGATGCGTTTGCGGGCACGCTATCAGCTTTCAGAAGCCTGGCAGTTCAATGCCCGGTTCACGCGCGTGAATAATGCGAACCCGACACCGGGAGTGAATCTGAGCTTCCGCAATCAGCAGACGAATCTGACGGTGCAGTGGACAAAGAAGTTGGTATCGGTAATGGCGGATTACACACGTTCGGCCATCTTTACAAATCTCGGATATCTTGATCCCGTTACTTATCTGCTGGAACCCAATATTTATCGCGATAACGCGCATACCGGCACGTTGGCCGCCGATTTAAGATTGCCACGCAAGTCTACGTTTACCTTTGGCGGCAGCACGTTTCGGTCTGCTGGCAGCAGGCCCAGTCGCTACTACCAGCCGTTGATGCGATTGCGAGTTCCTGTTGCCAGTGGAATCGGATTTCTCGCCGAGTGGCGCCACGTGTCGATGGGACAAACGTTTTATGCATACGAGGCGTTTGGCGTGCAGCAGTTCACGATTGGCCTGCGAATGTCGCGCTAACCCAGCTCATACTTCTTCATCTTGTAGCGAAGCTTGTCTCGACTGATTTCGAGGATGCGGGCGGCCTTCGCTCATGATGGCGGGATGACCCTTCGCTGAGATGGTGAAGGGAAGGGGCAACCAGTTTTTTGCCTGTTCCGGTTGCTCCGCGCAGCAGAAGCATGCGGCAGTGAGGGGCTACACGCTGGATCTTTGAATAGAGTTTCCACATCTCAGGACTGTTGCCGGCCATGCCTTCGAAATAGTTTGTGTGGGCGTGGATTCTCGCGCGTTACAGACGCGTGTTTACCTACACGGTCTCGAAGTGTCTCAATTGAATTGGCTTGTCGAGGTAGCCGGTGGCAACTTTGCGGATGGCCTCAACGTGGGATTCCGTGGAGTAATATCCGGTCATCGGGATGACATCGATGATGACCATCGACAAAGGGATTGCTGACACTTTTGTAAGTCTAGCGCGTCGCCTGAGGCGATTTAGTGGGTCATGGAATAGATGGCGTAATTTACTCCGAGGCGGAGGGCCATTGCTGAAAACTTCTCCGGGTAGTCTGGGTCGTCGGCGAATTCCCAGCCGTCGCCCACGTCCATGTTGAAGCAGATGGCGATGATGACGCGGCCTTCGGCATCAATGACACCGCGCCAGAAGGGAGTTACTCCGTCTTTCTCATAGCCAGGACCATGCACCACGTTTTGGCCGGGGACATTGATGCGCTCTTTGAGTTCGTAGATCACCTTGAAGATGGGTTCGTTGTCGCCCAGTTCGACGACGCGGGCTTCCGGGTAGATCATGTGGATGCCGGTCATGAAGTTGTCCCAGTCGCGCGGGCCGTGGAAGTCGTCAACCATCAGGAATCCACCACGGTCAAAGTACCTTCGGAGGCGTTCGCCCTGTGATGCGCTGATACGCCAATCGCCGGGTGAGACGGCGAAGAGGAATGGCGAATCGAACATGGCCTCGCTGTCGATATCGATGATGTCTTCGACTGACTGTGTATGGAGTCTCGTGAGTCTGCGTAGGGTGGAGAGGAAGATGCGGTCGCCCTTGTTGGCATCGATGCCCCAGCGGGCATAACCTCCGCGGCCATCACGATTTGAGCGGTATCTCAGGCGGCCAAAGACAAATTCGCCGGGCAGAAATGCGTCAGGCGGGTCTTCGACGGGGTCCTGCATTTCATACTCGTACATCGACCACTTGCGGGTTCCGCCCGAGCGTGAGCGTATCTGGGCATAGAGGCCAGTGAGCGTAGCCAGTACAAGCGCGCAGACAACGAAACGCCGCATGGCACTAGCTTAGCCGAACTTGCTGGGCTAAAAGTTCATTTGCGAAAGGAGTTTCAAGAATTGTGGGTTGGAACTGAAGGGATAGCGGATCGAGGCGGCGAGGTTCTTCCACTGCATGCCGTGCGGGTTATGGTGACAAGGAAAATGACGATACCTTTGTTGCCGATACGGATATGATCTGGCGTCCTGGCTCTCAGAATGAGGCCTATCGAAATACAATGGGAGAGCCACGGGATAGTGAATGTCTACAATGTGGGACTTGGTGGGCATCAGATTTTTGACGAGGTACTCGAAACCGTGAAACAACTTGGACTTTGGATCGCTTGCCTGATGATTGGGGCAATAACCCTGTGCGGGCAGACCAGCGGCACGATTAATGGAACGGTGCGGGACGCATCGGGGGCATTGGTGCCGGGAGCCAACATTGATGCGCGAAGCACGACCAGTGGAGAGCGTCGTAAGACCACCAGCAGCGAGCGTGGAGCATACACGCTGCCCTTCCTGCCTCCTGGCGACTATCAGCTTGAGGTTTCACGCGACGGCTTTTCAACGGCTGTCATCAAAGCTACGTTGAACGTGGCTGATGTGATTGCGGTTGACGTGGCCCTGAAAGTGTCAAGTTCTGCCGAGCGCATCGAGGTTACCTCAAGTGTTCCACTCCTGCAGACTGAAAATTCCGCTTTGGGCCGCGTGGTAGAGGGCAGCACAGTCTTTACTCAGTTGCTGGCACTGTCACCGGGTACATCTGGTCCGCTCAACGATGCGGGCGCTTTGGGACGTGGGACTCAGAACATCTCCTCGGGCGGAGCGCGACTTGGTTCGAACTCCATCTACATAGATGGAGTTGACGCTGTAAATATCCACAGCAACACGGCTAACGAAAACGCGTTCGCCTCGAACGGGCTGGTCGCTCCTTCACCTGAGGCGATTCAGGAGTTCAAGGTGCAGACGGGCTTGTATGATGCGACGTCCGGGCGAAGCGGCGGGGCTGCCGTTGTGCTGGTCACCAAGTCGGGTGGACCTCAATTTCACGGAACGCTGTTTGAGTTTTTCCGCAATAACGAATTGAACGCGAACAGCTTCTTCTTTAACATCACCGGGCAATCGCGGCCGGTACTCAAGCAGAACCAGTTTGGCGGAAATCTTGGTGGGCCGGTGCGTATTTTGGCTAGCCCCGAGCAGCCCATCAATGGCACCACGACCAATACCACTGCCAATTCGGCGCTGCGCGTACCTTATGTCGGCTTCAGCCCGACGGGTCTGGTTTGGCTTGAGACGTCGACCGATTCGCGTTACAACTAATTGCAGACTAGCGTCACACGGCGCTTTAGCAAAGGCTTGAGACTGCTCGGTTCTTACACCTTCGCGAAGTCACTTGACAACAATTCCGGCTCTGGTACCGGAGCGACCTTCAATCAGACCGATGGCGACCAACTGCGGCTTGGGCTGAACCGCGGGCTTTCCGATTTTGACCGGACGCACCGGGCGGTTGTGAACTTTAGCTATAACATCCCTAAGTGGGGCTACTCCGGCTTTGGCAAGAAATTCTTTGAAGGCTGGCAGGTGGCCGGTGTTGCGGTAATGCAGAGCGGGACCCCGATCAGCATTCTCGATACCAGCGGTGCTGCGCTTTACGGAACTTCCAATAGCCGGGCAAGCTGGGCACCAGGGGCGACGGTTGAGACAGCACAGCGGACTGGCCGCACTCAGGACCGTCTGAATCAATACTTCAATACCTCTGCCTTTGTCAGAGCGGGGAATTTGTGGGGAGACAGTGGCCGCAACATCTTGCGTGGACCGATCCAGCGTAATCTTGATTTCTCGGTTAACAAGCGGTTTGCCATCACCGAGCGGGTGGCTGCGGAATGGCGGTCTGAGTTTTTCAACATGCTGAACATTGCCAATTTCGCCAATCCGGGCGGCAGCATTACGGCTGTCAGCTACGGTGTGATCAGAAATACGACGGGAAATCCGCGAGTGATCCAGTTGGCGGTTAAGCTGGTATTTTAGCTTCCATTTTCTAACCAAGGACAATTTCTTTCCATGCCGCAAGAGCGCAACCACGCTACCCCTTTGAGTGAGAACAAGAATCTCCTCAAGTGGGTAGACAAGATGAGCCAGTTGACCAAGCCCGATTCGATCCATTGGGTCGATGGGTCCGCCGAAGAGAATCAGTCGCTCTGCGATCTGCTTGTTGCCGGTGGCACGTTTACCAAGCTGAACGAGGAGTTATGGCCTGGTTGCTACTACGCTCGCTCGGACGCTAATGACGTCGCTCGTGTTGAAGATCGTACCTTTATCTGTTCGCTTTCCAAGGACGGTGCCGGCCCTACGAACAACTGGGTTGAGCCCTTTACGATGCGCAAGAAGTTGAAGGAACTCTTCAATGGATGCATGAAGGGCCGAACGATGTATGTGCTGCCTTTCAGCATGGGGCCGATCGGGTCGCCCATGTCGCAGATTGGTGTGCAGTTGACCGATTCACCTTATGTGGTTGTGAACATGCGGATCATGGCGCGGATCGGAATGGCGGTCTATAAGGAGATCGACAAGAACGAAAAGCGCGTTGTGCCTTGCATGCATAGTGTCGGTATGCCGCTTACCGGTGGGCAGAAGGATGTTGCCTGGCCTTGTAATCCCGACAAATACATCGTGCACTTTCCGGAAACGCGCGAGATCTGGAGCTATGGTTCCGGCTATGGTGGCAACGCTCTTCTGGGTAAGAAGTGCTTTGCTTTGCGTATCGCCTCAAACATCGCTCGCGATGAAGGCTGGATGGCTGAGCACATGATGATTGTGGGTGTCGAGAGCCCGCAGGGTGAGAAGACTTATGTGGCCGGGGCCTTCCCGAGCGACTGTGGCAAGACGAACTTTGAGATGCTGATTCCGCCGCAAGGCTTCGAGGGCTGGAAGGTCTGGACGGTCGGTGACGATATTGCCTGGATCAAGCCGAATGCCGAAGGAGTTCTGCACGCGATTAACCCCGAGGCAGGGTTCTTTGGAGTGGCACCGGGTACGTCGATGAAGACGAATCCGAATGCGATGGCTGCACTTTCTCGCAATACGATTTTTACCAATACTGCGTTGACGCTCGATGGTGGTGTCTGGTGGGAAGGAATGACGGACGAGCCGCCGTCAGAATGTATCGACTGGAAG
>CAZZGS010000364.1:4218-5146 GCA_964653845.1 uncultured Bryobacter sp. | reverse complement strand
GCAGGAGCGAACAATGGCTAGATCATCGACACACTCGGCTGTGTGGGGCAGCAGATCGGAGACTTCGATGCCACTCTTGCCGTACTTTTTGAAGCTACGTTTGGTGCCTAGTAGCTTGGCTTCTGACGTGACGAACTGGTATTTCGCTTCTCCGAATTCGGCTGGGCGCTTCTGGCCATGTAATTGATTGAGCAGCGGCTTTGGGTCGAAGGTTTCCATATGGCTCGGCCCACCGGCCATGAAGAGAAAGATCACACTTTTGGCTTTGGCCGCGTGGTGTGGCAGTTTGGGCGCAAGAGGATTCGTGGCTGCCTGAGCTTCGAGCGCGCCATAGGCGAGTGCTCCGAAACCGCAGAAGGCATCGCCTAGAAATTCGCGGCGATTGCGGGTGTAACGGATGTGTTCGCTCATATGTGCTCCTAGTTGACGTAGATGAAGGCGCTTAAATTCAGCATGGCCAGTGCAAATTCATGCGGAGTGGCAGTGCGGGCAAATTCGATCGCCACCAGTCGCTCTTTGATGCTGGGCAAGCGGCCTGCCACGAGTTGATAGGCCTGATCAACCATCTTTTCTGGCTTGCCTCCAGAGCTTTTTGCGAGTTTTGCTGCAAGTGCTTCAGCCTGTTCATTGCTGAAGGTGCCGTTAAGTAGCTCCAGGGCTTGGGGGGCATGGGTGGAAGATTCCCGCCGCGCGCAACTAACCAGCCCGTCAGGCGCATCAAAGACTTCCATCATCGGTAGATGTAAGTTCCGTTTTACCATCAGATAAATGCTGCGACGTTTGTGTTCGTTGTTATCGGGAGTGACTTTCCACTGTGTCGGATTGTAGAGAGCCGAGAGCAGTTCCTTCTCGATCGGAACAATCACCGAAGGTCCGCCTTGCTTGAGGTTCAGATTGCCGGAAACCATCAGCATCGAATCGCGTAATT
>CAZZGS010000364.1:0-4208 GCA_964653845.1 uncultured Bryobacter sp. | reverse complement strand
GCAGCTTGTTCTCTGGGTCGTCGGTTGCCGCCTTGACGTTTTTGGTGTCGCTGGCCTGCATCCAGGTGCTTGAGCTCAGGATGAGCTTGTGGATGTGCTTGACGCTATAGCCGCTTTCTACAAACTCGTTTGCCAGGAAGTCGAGCAATTCCGGATGAGAGGGACGGCCACCCATGCGGCCAAAATCATTCGCCGTAACCACGAGTCCCTGGCCAAAATGGTATTGCCAGATCCGGTTCACCATCACTCGAGCCGTCAGCGGATTCTCTTTTGACGTCACCCAGCCGGCCAAACGGGCCCGAGGTTGCTGCAGGTCTTTGTCTTCAGCGGTGCCCTCAGGCAGCATGATACCCATGGGGCGCATGCCGACGCTGTCACCTTTGGCCGCATAATCACCCCGAGCCAGCAAATGCATCGGCGATGCCTTGGCCATGTCGTTCTTGACGCTATAAAGCGTGGGCGGCGGAGGAGGTTTGGCGCTTTCCAGTTCCGCGATTTGCTTTCCGATTGCCTCTTGAGTGACCGGGTCGGATTTGGCCATCTCGCCCTGCATCTTTTTGATCTTGGCGTCGATCGGCTTGATCGTTGCTTCCCATGTTGTGCGATCTTCGCGACTGGTGAGCGGGAAGTCATTCTCGAGTGTGGAAGCAAAGTAAGCCTGCATCCGGTAATAGTCGCTCTGCCGGATCGGATCGAATTTATGATCGTGGCAGCGCGCGCAACCGAGCGTGACACCGAGCAGCGCTGCACCGACGGCATTGGTCATCTCGGTCAAAACTTCATTGCGTGATGAGGCGACTTCCTGATTGCCAGCATTCTTGCGAAGTGGACCAAGACGATTGAATCCGGCGGCAATTACCGATTCCTGTTCTTGTGGAGCGATCTCGTCACCAGCCAACTGTTCGGTCAGGAAGCGATCGTAGGGCTTGTCGTTCTGAAAGGCTCGAATGACATAGTCGCGATACCGGTAGGCTTCTGTGCGATGAGTGTCGTATTCAAAGCCATCGGTTTCGGCAAAGCGCACGACGTCCAGCCAGTGCTGCCCCCAGCGCTCGCCATAGTGTGGACTGTCGAGCAACTGGTGGATCAATCTCGACCAGGCATCGGGTCGCTTGTCGTTGACATAGGCTTGCACCTGTTGCGGTGTTGGCGGCAATCCGGTGAGATCAAAATAGACGCGGCGTACAAGCACTTCTTTTGAAGCAGGCGCTGAGGGGGCGACTTCCGCTTTGTGCAGGCGGGCCAGTACAAATGCATCAATGGGATTTCGGACAAATCTCTTGTCGGCCGGGGCTTCGAATTTAGGGAGTGTAGGATTGGAGCGTGGTTGAAAGGCCCAATGACGGCGTTCGACTGCTGTATATTTGCCAAGAGGGGCAACGGTCGAGGCGACCAATTCCAGACAAATCGTCAAGGCTAATAGTGTGCGCATTATGCTCCTTGTCTAAATTCTATGAAAATTAAGATTCCGAAACAAGGGGGCATTTCGTTTACGTGACTGATTTCGCTGAGATTTGGATCGTCTTGACCTTGCTCAATCCTGGAGAAGGCCCACGTGTACTTGAGCCCGATATCGATGCAGCCCTTCGACTCCGCGTGGGGCGGGCTTGTACCAGGGTCAAGGGCGAGGGTGCGGTTGGCGCTGAGTTGGCGATGGGGCAAGAGACAGGCGCTCAACAGTTGGCTACTCAAGCATCAGCAAGCGAAGGCAAGCAGTTCTATATCGCCTGGCTTAAGGATCGCTATGGCTACAACATTGCCAAAATCAACGAAGCTTACGGTCTTGAGATGACCAGCTTTAGCGATCTCTCGGAGAGCGATTTCCGGCAGGTGGATCGCAAGCGAAAGGCTGTGGATGAAGATGACCGCCTCTTTCTGGCTGATCTGGAATCGATGCTCAAACAAAAAGTAGACGAAATGTTTCAGGCTTGTGCTGCCGGACTCAAGACGGCGTGGAAGCGCAATCGTACATAGTCGGCAGTCCAGTTTCCGCCCTTGTCCTTGAGGACACCACTGAGCAGCATCAGGGCTGTATCGAGAACTGCCTGTTGCCGTGCTGGCTGCAGGTGGGCAACGAAGGGAAGAGCGAAGGTCTTGAGCCAGCCTTCCATTCCACTCGGAAGGGGAGTAGGGCGGGGAATCGATTCGACCCGCACTGGTTCGAAGCCATGAGCCCGCAGCCGCTCTCGAAACTCATCTGGTGTCGGATAGTACCAGCCAAAGCCCATGTCATCTTCGCCGTGAATTCCCACTGCTGCCCGCATGGCAACCACGATTGCGGCTACGTTGCCAAAACCGCCAAATTCCCCGACAAAGCGCGCACCTGGTTTCAGATGACTTGCCACCTGGGCCAGCACTGCATCAATGTCCTTGGTCCAATGCAATACGGCATTGGTGAAAACCGCATCGAATTGGCGGTCAAGCTTGAATTGATGCATGTCAGCAACTGCAACGTTGAGACCCAGCTTTTGGGCCGCTTCGATCATTGAAGTTGAATTGTCGACACCGAATACGTCGATGCCTGAAGCAGCCAGCTTGGCGGTGAGTGCTCCATCTCCGCAGCCAAGATCGAGGATGCTGTCCCCAGCCACTGGAGCCAGCCATTCGACAACGGGCATGCCAAGATCAGAAACAAATCGAGCGTTCTGCGCGTAGCCCTTCGCATCCCAGCGGTTTTCAGACATGAGTTCAGGATAGCTGGGACAAAAAGAATTGTGCTGAACTGGTCGCTGAGCGTGCCTAATTGAACCAGACCTTGCCTGAAATGGTTGTAGCTTAAAAGTTAAAACTGCGACAAGTCGGCTGGAGGATCATGTGGCTGGGTACCTTTTTCCGGGTAATGATGGCCGTGGTGTCGTCGTTTCAGACCTACTACTTCTTCTCGACGATGCCGTCGAGCCCTCCTGCCTATCGAGCTGTTTTACCTGGCCAGCTTATTCAATTTGCGTTGGGCTTTAGTCACTCCCCTTGTTTTCCTGTTGGCTCGACTTTTCCCCGTAGACCGCAATCCCGTCAAAATCCATCCACCCATCCATCTCTTCTTTAGCCTTCTAATTGGGATCAGTGTTCGTGTTGTTTTTCTTCTTGCCCAGATGCTGATTCCCGATGTCAGGCCTATGTGGCCTCTGTCGATTAATGCGTTGATGTATGAGAGCAAGGACAGGGCCAGTGAGATGATTGTCCGCCTGAGCGAGTTTCTGCGCCTTTCACTCGACAACACAGGAGAGCGGGAGATCTCCCTTGGCCGTGAGATCGATTTCATCGATCGCGTTTTGAAGAGCGTCTCAAGGTGGAATATCAAATCGACCCATTGGCCTACGATTGTCTGGTTCTTAACCTGCCGCTTCAGCCTTTGGTCGAGAATTTAATCAAGCATGGCATAGCAAGAATCCCGATTGGCGGGAAATTGCGGATTACTGCAAATCTACGGAACCAATCTTTATTGCTCTTCGTTGCTAACAGTGGGCCTTTGCTTTCGTCTGATCCGCTAAAGGCTCCTGAGGATGGTTTGCAACTGCGACGGGGGATTGGCCTGGCGAATACCTCTGCGCGGTTGCGGGCTCTTTAGGGCGATGAGCACAGCTTCGAGCTGCGGAACTGGCACGAGAGCGGGGTGGAAGCCTGCATTACGATTCCAGTCCGCCCCGTGCATGCAGATTTGCCTGAGAAGCCTTTAGATCTGGAAGAGAGGTTTACTCATGAGGGTTCTTATCGCTGACGACGAAAGGCTGGCTCGCCAGCGCTTGCTCAGCCTTCTTGAAAAAGAAGAAGACGTTCAAATTGTCGGAGAGTGCAGCGATGGCGCTGCCGCTGCCGAGATGCTGAAGTCCCGGCCTGTGGACGTGGCCTTTCTCAATATCGAGATGCCTGGTCAGAGTGGGCTTGAAGCCCTGGGTTCGGCCACTCAAGGAATTCGACCTCTAGTTGTTTTTATCACTGCCTTCGAGCAATATGCTGTACGAGCCTTTAGAGCGAACGCTTTTGACTACTTGCTCAAGCCTTATCGCGAAGAACGGCTAAGAAACACGCTATCGCGTCTACGTTGGCATCTGTCTCTGTTGAGCAAACAAGTAGCTCCTGCCGGCAGGGATAACAGCAGCAGTGAAGTGGAGCGCTTCCCGATCAAATCAAACGGGCGAATCATTCTCCTCAAAACCGAAGAGATTGATTGGATCGAGGCCGAGCACAATTACGTGAGGTTGCATACC
>CAZZGS010000363.1:0-5158 GCA_964653845.1 uncultured Bryobacter sp. | reverse complement strand
GACAAAGGTTGGGTCTCCCAGGGAAGTAACCAGCGCAGTGCGAAGCGCCCGGTCTTCGAGCAAGACGGTCAACTTGAGCATTGTTCGGGACAAGAAGGAAATGGCACTGAAAGTGGCGTTCGAAGATGAGCAGCCACCGGCCGCACCCTTTCCCCGAAGCCGTTCTGTTCAGAACAAGTTCCAGGAGTAGTGAGCGGCTAGCTTGAAACTAGCTCTTGTGTACGGCCCTTTCGAGCTTCATCAGGAATTCCACTTCGGGTTTCGGGAGCGAAAGGGCCGCAGATATTTTTGTGCTGGACTCGCCTCGCTTCACCATCTCGATTGCCTTGGCCTTGGTTGAGCTGCCCCAGAGTGTAGAGGCTGATGCGGCAGCAGAGGCTCGCAGCGGGAAGGCCACTTCGGCTCTCAGCGGCACCCTTGGAATGAGGATAGCGTCTTCCTTCCGGACGGCTTGGATCCAGTTGCTGCGTTGCTCGTTGAGCTGGAAGCGGACTTGTTCGATTTCTTTCTGCCAGTTGCGCTCGCTGCGGCGCAATTCCATCTTGATTTGCAGTGTCAGGTAAAGCGAGGCGAGCAGGCCAAGGGCCAGCAAGAACATTGCGATCTGGTTTTCCATCTGAGTCTCCTAGTTGACGGTTCGAAGCCGGTCTTGCCTGCTTACGATTTGTTGGATTCGGACGCCGTAGTTGCCTTCGACAACCACGACTTCTCCACGTGCGATTACGCAGTTGTTGACAATCACCTCGACCGGCTCTGTCACGGCCCGGTTCAATTCCACGATGGAACCGGAGCTGAGTTTTAATACTTCTTTGAGCGGCACAAGGGCGCGCCCAAAGCTTACGCTTACTGGCAGCTCGACATCTAGCAGCAAATCAAACTGCGAAGTACTGGCGATGCTTTCGACCGGAGCGACCGGGCTTTGAGCGACGGGTTCTGCTGTTGGGGGAGGCTGCAGAAGTTCGGCCAGCAATTGAGCCGAAACCTGCACTGAGATCTTGGCCTCGCCATCACCTATCGGAAAGCGATAGCCCCAGGTGGAAGCAGCCGGATCAGAATCAGCACCGACGGCGGTGCTGTCTGTCTCCCATTTCTTGCCAGCCATTCCTGAAAGATCTGGTCCCCAGGAAGAGGCAGCTTGCGCCATTGTTTCCGTATAGGTACTCTCAAGGGTTGGATCGTCGAATGTATCGACGCCAGCGGCTTCGAGAATCGTTTTGCCGATCAACTTCCAGTCTTCAGCCGAGGCAAAGATGCGTAATTCTACTTGAGGAGCTGCCGAGTATTTTGCGGTCCAGCCGAGAAGGTCTCCCGTCTGTGCTTCCTGGTCTGGCGACTGGATGACGTAGCAGCGCTGGGTGTTGCCGGTCATTGCCTCCATTGCCTGGGCAAGTCGAGTCGACAAGCTCTCTTTCAGCTTGGTCAGGACCTCGTCTTTAGTAAAGATTGGCTTCATCGCAGCCTAGGCTCCCTTGACTACCGGCCAGCGCTTCTCTAAATAGGAGCGGAGTCGCAGAACAGCCTGACTCTTGAGTTGGGAAATGCGCGACTCGTGGAGATTCACTACCTTGGAGATCTCGCGAAGGGTAAGTTCCTTCTGGTAATAGAGACTTAGAACGGTTCGCTCAATTTGTGGCATGCGCTGGATTGCTTCGGCCAGGAGCCGTTCGAGTTCAGAACGCTCGACAAGATTGGAAGGCCAGTTTTCTTCCTTGTCGGCGATGAAGCGAAGCAGATCTCTGTTTTCTTCGTCGCTGCCGCCTGATTCGAGACTGCCGAGATTTACACCGCGCACCTCGACGAGCCAGTCGTGATACTCCTGAAGCGGAATATTCAGCTCGAAGGCGATTTCCTCTTCATGCGGTGCGCGCTTGAGCCGCTGTTCGGCAGCACAGATGGCTGCTTCAATCTGCTTTGCCTTCTTGCGCTGTTGCCTTGGTGCCCAGTCCAGGCCGCGCAAGCTGTCGAGGATGGCTCCGCGGATTTTGTACTCAGCGTAGGTCTTGAGTTTTACATTCAATGTAGGATCGAAACGGTCGATCGCATGGATCAAACCAAGGATTCCCGTCGAGACCAGGTCTTCGAGGCTCACGCTCTCTGGCAGTCGTTCGTGAATGCGACGGGCAATGAGGCGAACTTGGGGCAGGTGTTCGAGAATCATTCGTTCTCGATCCTCTGCGCCTATTACGGTTTGTGTTGGGGAATAGTACATTTCTTGGTCAGCTCCGATTGATAGCTCTTGCTCGCGTCTCATGTTTGGGTGCGCCTTCTTGGTGCTGGTGTCCTAGGCTGCGCTGGATTTCGGCGTGCCTGAAATCTGAGTTTGAGCGTCAGATTCATTGCGGCGGAATCGAGCCAGGATCGCTTCGATTGCAGTGCGGGCTGAAGCGTTTGCAGCAACTGCCACACTGTGCTTTTCGGGAGCAGGAATTTCAATCCCGGCAATCGCGAATCCTTCTTCGACGAGCGGAGGCGCTAGCATCGCCGCAGCCCGCTCGACGACTTTGCCCGCGTCCTGGAGATCTTCAGGTACCGCACGGCCTGTGCCACACCAGCGGATTGTCAGAGCACTGATATCTCGCATTTCGGGGGCGGCAAGATCCATCCGGGCCTCATCGAGATGAGTCGGAAGCAGATACTCCGGACGGAAGCGCGAGTAGGCCTTGCGGCATGCATTGAGATAGGTGGAAGAGTATGTTCCAGAAAGAACAAGGTGAATTTCCGGTTGGGACAGGGAGTCGATTGCCGCTTGTGTTTCTGTCGAGAGAACTTCGTTGCCTTCCAGCGCAGCCGTGTCGACAAGAACCAGATCGGCATGCTCAAACTGCTTCAAGGCGGAACGAAAGCCTTCCTGGCTATCAACTTCAGAAAACGGGATTCCGGCAATTTCGCAGTAGGACCGGACGAAATCAGAACCGCCAACCCGGCCGGTATCCCAACTCAAAACCGCCGGAGAGAGGCCAAGAGTGAACTTGGAATGAATCGCAATTTTTGAGCAGGCTGAGCTTTTACCCGCCCCGCTCGGCCCAACGAGGAAGATCACGCGGGCTGGCTGGATCGAGGCTTGGGCAGGAAGTATCCGGACAGTAGGAGACGGCTTGGCTTCTGCTGGCGGCAGCGCATCAGGATTGTCTGCTACGGCACAAACAACTTCGTATTTGCCGTAATGCCGAAACTCGGCAGGGGCCTCGCGAGTATTGAGAATAAGCGCTTCCTCGCCCATCTCTTTACCGGCGCTCTGTAGCGCCACGTCCATCGAATCTGCGTAGAAGGATTTGATTTTCATGGTCGTTTCTCTTTTCGCCTAGATTTGGCCTAACGAAGTGACGTGGATACCCGACGCAATTTCAGAATGGGAAATGACGGTCAGATTCGGGAATGTCGATTCGGTCAACTGTCTCAGAAAGAAACGGGCATTCGAACCGGTCAGGATCACACCCGAGGCGAGTGGATTTTCAAAGGTCTGCTTGAAACGGGAGAGGAGGTCGCGGACGCGGGCCGGAGGCGCAGTAAGGTTGCTGTTGAATTCGCCGTGCTCTACAGAAGATTCGAGCTCTTGCTCGAGTTCCGGGTTGAGAAGCCAGGCGTTAAGTTCGGTTCCGGCGCTGAGAAGCTGCTTGGTGATCGTGCGGCGGATCGCCTGCCGGACGAACTCCGTGATCAGGGTGGGGTTCCTGGTCATGGCCCCGCCTTCGCTCATCGCTTCCAGAATGGAAACACCATCCCGGATTGAAACGCGTTCTCGCAACAAATTCTGCAATATCTTCTGCACGGTACTCAATGGAAGCAATTTGGGGACCAAATCCTCGACCAGCTTTGGAGTCTCTTCGGCGACCCGGTCGACATAGCGTTTTGCGTCCTGCCGGGTGAAGATTTCCGAGGCCGAGCGCTTCATTGTTTCTGAAAAATGAGTGCCTAGAATACTCGCGGTATCGACGATCGTGCAGCCTTCGAGGCGTGCAGCTTCTACGTGGTCGACGGGGATCCAAAGGGCATCGAGTTGGAATGCCGGTTCCTTTGTGGGAATTGCACCCTGGGCCGTGAGGTTCGCGGTGAGCTGGCTGTGGTTTCGCTCTTTGGCATCACCTGGAAGCAAGGCAAGCTCGTAGCCTCGCTTCATTTCAAAGCGCGCCATCTCATTACCCTTGATCAGGATTCGGTATTCCGTTGCGCGAAGGGAGAGATTATCGGTAACGCGCACGGCAGGAAGGACGAAGCCGAGGTCTGAGGCGAGTTGCTTTCTTACGCCCGAAATCCGCTGCAAGAGCGTGCTCTGTCCGCCGCCCTCGACCAGACGAACCAGCCCGAGGCCTACTTCTACCGCAACCGTATCGACACGCAAGAGAGTTTCGATACTCTCCTTCGCTGTCGCTGCGGCTACTGCCGGCTCTGGCTTTGCCGTTGCCAGCTCATGCTTCTTTTCGAGCATTTTCTTGGCTGCGAAGATCGCTAGTCCACCCAAGGCCAGGAAAGGGATCTTGGGCAGACCTGGCACCATAGCGAGTAAAACCAGAACGCAACCGGCCAGTCCAACGGGTTCGGGTACAGCAAAGATCTGGCGACGGATTTCAGAATCCAGTTGGCCTTCGCTTGAGCCGCGGGTCACGATGAGAGCACCGGCAAGGGATATCATCAGCGCCGGGATTACCGTTACCAGGCCATCACCGATCGTCAGGATCGTGTAGGTCTCAAAGGCTTTTCCGATATCCATGCCGTACTGGAAGACACCGATAAGAAATCCGGCAATGATATTGATCAACAGGATCATAATTCCGGCGACGGCATCGCGCTGGGTGAAGCGGCTGGCACCGTCCATTGAACCGTAGAACTCGGTCTCCTGGGCCAACTTCTTGCGGCGTTCCCGGGCTTCGGTTTCGTCGATCAGGCCGGCGTTAAGGTCGGCGTCAATCGACATCTGCTTTCCTGGCAGCGCGTCGAGAGTGAATCGGGCCGTAACTTCTGAGATGCGAACCGCGCCGTGATTGATAACCACATACTGGATGCCGATCAATACAAGGAACATGACGAGACCGATGATGAAGCTGCCTCCAACGACAAATTGGCCGAAGGACTCGATCACGTCTCCTGCGGCCGCCGTGCCCATATTGCCGTTCATCAGAATCAGGCGGGAGGTCGAAATATTTAGCGCCAACCGGAACAT
>CAZZGS010000362.1:0-5167 GCA_964653845.1 uncultured Bryobacter sp. | reverse complement strand
GGGACTCTGGCCAGCGAAATCTCGATGCAGTATGGTTTTCGTGGGTTGAGCCACATGTTCAGTAACGGGTGCACGAGTTCCACCGATGCAATTGGTTACGCATTTCGCGCGGTTAAGCACGGGGATGCCGAAATGGCCATCTGCGGCGGAGTGGATGCACCAATTGCGCCGCTGACCCTCAAGGGCTTCCAGCTATTGAGAATCATGAGCACGGGTTCGAATGAAACTCCCGAGCGCGCCTCAAAGCCTTTTAGTGCCGGCCGGGATGGCTTTGTTCTTGCAGAAGGTGCCTGGTTTTTCGTGATGGAGAGCGAAGAGAGCGCTCGCAAACGAGGTGCCACGATCTATGGAGAAATTGCTGGGTATGGGGCAACTTGCGAAGCATTTCATCGAGTCAGGTTAGAGGAGGTTGGCATCGAGCCTGCACGAGCGATGGAGTTGGCAATGACGGAGGCCGGGTTCAAGCCTGAAGACTTCGACTATTTGCACTATCACGGCACTGCGACTCACTTGAACGACCGGGTGGAAACGACTGCAGTAAAGTTGGCTTTTGGAGCTTTCGCTCGGAATTTGCCTGGGTCCAGCGTCAAGAGCATGATTGGTCACCCGCAAGGAGCTTGTGGGGCGGCCAGCCTTGCGACAACCTTGCTCGCCATGAGGGACAGGTTTGCTCCCCCCACGATCAATCTGGAGGAAGCAGCAGTGGAATGTGACTTGGACTATATTGCCAATGCCGGCAGGGAACTGGAAATCAAAAAAGCGATGGTGAACACCATCGCTTTTGGGAGCAAGAATTCAGCTCTTGCCGTTGGACTTGTGGATTAAGCGCTAGTCGGGCTTTGAGTAGTAGTAAGTGTGATAGTAGGTGTACTTCGAGTAGAGTTCGCCACGGCGAGCGCCGTTGACCACCGTACCCAAAATATTGTTTTCACACAGAGACTGTATGGCACGTGTGATTGAATCCACCGTTGTTACACCCAAACGGACAACCAGGACCGTTCCATCAGACATGGTGGAAAGAAGATTGGCATCTGCGGCAAAGAGCAGCGGAGGAGTGTCCAGAATAACCCAGTTGAAAACCTTTTCGAGATTTTTCAAAAGTTCCCTTACTTTGTCGAGGTTTAGTAGCTCAAGCGGATTTATAACTGCTTCGCCAGCAGGCAGGATGCTGAGGTTTGTGCCAGCAACTTTCTTGATGATCTGCTCAATGGTCGCCTTCCCGAGAAGGTAGTCGGTGATGCCTGGCGAGCGATCGACCTGAAAGAGATTGTGCACGAGCGGACGGCGGAAGTCGAAGTCGCAAAGCAAAGTGTTGTTGCCTGCCAGGTGAGACTCGGCTAGAGCAAGGTTTACAGCGGCCATCGACTTGCCCTCCGCTGGTGAAGGGCTCGTGACGACAACCGTATGGATAGGCTGGAGACTCTGCAGGTGGTTGAGTCTGGTTCGAAGGGTGCGGAACTCTTCGCTGGGCGCTTCATGAGGGCGGGAAGCGTCGATCAGGTGTGCGTCCTGAGAAGGATTAAACGGGATTTCCTGGATTCGCTCGAGGAGGTTTTCGAAGTCGGGGTGACTTGTTGCAGGGCGCGGGTCGATGATTCGAGAAACCGGCGCTGCGTTTCTGGGCTGGCCCTGAAAATCAGTTGGGCTGGCCCCTGATCGCCTCAAAGCATCATGTACTCGACTCATCGGATTGATCCCCCCAGAAGACTATTCTTTGTTTGCAACATATTATCTGCTTGTCATATAAAAGACTACCGAGCCGGTCATGATTGCGATGCTTGCTAATGTAGCAGTGGACCAAGCAAGCCAAGCGAGACGGCGGCGTCGGCGCACCACTAAATCATTCTCGAGCAGAGGAATACAGCCAAGGATCGTTAGCTGGGTGTAAGCCCGGACGTCTTTCAGATTCTTGAGCGTTGAATCCTTCATTTCTTTGGCACCCGCAAAGCAAATCCCCAAGATCAGACCACCGATAGCTCCACCGAGGATGATCATCCATCTCTTGGGCTCCGTTGGATTCTGTGGAAGCGAAGCTTGGTCGAGAACTTCCAGCTTTTCGGTTTGCTTTCTATTCTCGAGTTCAACTGCGGCGTTGGCGCGCTGGCGCATCCGATCGATTTCTTCGAAGTCCCGGCGAGCCATCATTGATGACAGGCGAAGTTGTTCATATTCTTTTTCGCTTGAAGGCATGGTTGCTAAAGTTCCTTGCAGGGAGCGAGCAGCTTTGTCTGCATCAATTAACCCCCGCTTGTAGGACTCCTCTTCCATTTTTGAGGCTTCAATGCGACCCATCAACTGCTGAATCTGAGACTCGAGGCTGCGTGCCTCGCGCACAGCTTCCGGTCTAAGACCCGAAACAGATCCGCCTGTTTTCTTCGCTGCTGCTTCCAATTCATCCTGAGTTTTCTGGAGGCGATCACGCTCTTTTTTCAAAATTTGGATGTTGCCTACAGAGGCCTTGATATCTGGATGCGTTTCTTGATACTGCTCGCGAAGGCCCTGCAGTCTCGTCTCGAAGTTTGCAATCTCACGCTCTAGCAAAACAAGGCGTTCACTACGTGGAACCAGAGTAAAGGCAACGGCTTCAACCGTTGGAGTTGTGACCTGCTTTAATTGATCCTTCAGAATACTGATCTGGTTTTCGATAATTAATCGATCTTGGTTGACCCTACCCAAAGCAGCGTTGATGTTGGTCATACGCGTTTCAATTCCGTTGATAGCAGAGAAGGTTGCTCCCTGCTGTTCAGGAGTTCGCCCCACATTGGCGGACTTGAATTTCGACATCTGTTCTTCAATCGCATCCAGATCCCGCTTTCGGGTTTGCCACTGATCTTCAACGAAATCTTTCATCTGCGAGGAAGAACTGGCGCGTTCTCGAACGTTTTCGTCAATAAACTTGGTGACAAGATCCTGGCACACCCTTTGAGCGGTAACACGGTTCTCGTATTTAAAGGCTACCGTAAAGGCGAGAGTCTTTGTTCTGTTCTCTCCGCCGCCCCCGATTGGGGTCACGGAAACCGCCCTTGAGCGCATGGTTTCGATAATGTCTTCCATCGGAAGACGCTTTCGCTCTCTGGGGTAAAGCGAGTGCGTGGTGATGATATTCGTTAGCGTGGCGCGGCTGAGAATGCTCTGCGTCATCTGATTGACGCGCTGACTCATGTCGACAGTCAATGGCATTGAAAGCAAACCTTCGGGCACTTGAGGAGGCAGAACGCGAATGGTGGCGCTTGATACATAAGTATCCGGCCAAAGAAAAGCGACTACGACACTGATGACCAGCCCAGCCAGCATCGGAGCAAGAATTAAGGACCGATGACGGCGTACGACGTCGATGTAATCTTCTACATCCAGCGCTCTGTGCTGAATGGCAAGTGGATCTTGTAAAGGTTGCACGAATAATTCTCCTGATGTACTGATCGTCCCTAAGGAACGATAATGTGATCGCCTGGCTGAAGGAGAATGTTTTGTTCCAGCTTCTTGCCTTTGATCACCTCGTTGAAATTAAACTTCAGACGCTCGATGCCTCGCATGACGATGATCTTCTTGCCGTTACCAAATTCCCTAATGCCGCCAGCGATGGTAATCGCCTCGAGGACAGTCATTGGGCGAACCAAAGGAAATGCCCCCGCCTTGTTCACCTCGCCTGAAAGCAAATACCGTTTACTTTCAACTTTTTGGACCTGAAGAGAGACAATCGGGTTCTTGAGCACTTTCTCATAAGCCTTGGCAATTCTCATTTCGAGCTCAACGGGAGTAGTCTCTGCCGCGTCGATTTCTCCAATCAGAAGGAGATTTATTTTGCCATCAGGTCGAACGGCAACCAAGCCAGAGAGGTCCGGCTCGCGCCAGACTCGTATCAAAATTACATCTTCCGCGCCAATGCGATAAGATTTCGGGTCCACCGCCGCGCCGGGAGAAGATGCTGTAACTTCAGCCTTTTCTTCAGCCGTTGCGGGCGGTTTCTGTTCTTGCCCTTTTTGGGGCGTTTGCGCTGTCAGAAGGTTTGAAACAGCCACAACAAAGCAGAGCAAAGCCAATTTGCACAAACGGTTCAAGTCTATCCTCCATTGGATGAAGCTTCGAAGCTGTATTCGAAAGACATATGCCTCATCTCTTCTCAATCGATTTTACACTACTCAAAATGTTAGAACTGTAGTACTAAGGGGCCAATCTTCGGCGCCTGAGAATAAATCGACAGTTCTAGCGGCAGAGATGAGAAGGCGAATGAAATATTATTTGGCGAAATCGGATCCTGTTACCTATTCCCTTGATGACCTCCAGAGGGACGGAAAAACCGTTTGGGATGGGGTAAAGAATGCGCAAGCGCAGCAGGCAATTCGGGCGATGCAGAGTGGAGATTGTGTAATCTGTTACCACTCACAGGGCCAAGCGGCCATTGTCGGATGGGGCTACGTGGAGGGCCCGGTCTGGACAGATGCCGACGATCCCAAGATGAGCGTTTTTACATATCGATTTGGCGGGAGGCTAAAAACTCCCGTGACGCTGACCGAAATTAAAGCCACGGGACTATTCGCAGATTTTGCGCTTGTAAAACAGTCAAGACTCTCGACGATGTCTGCCCCGAAAGAATTTGTGAGCTGGCTTAAGAAACGTGCCAAGGAGTTCAAGCCCTAGCAAGGACGCCAGCCAAGGCGAACAATCTCGTTACCTGGTGCACAGGAAGGCCCACAACGTTGAAATAACAACCTTCGATGCGAGGAATGAATTTCGAAGCAAGGCCCTGAATTCCATATCCACCTGCTTTGTCAAATGGCTCCCCGGAAGCCACATATTCAAGAATTTGCGCCTCCGATAGCTGAGAGAATTCGACTTTGGTTTCTTCGACATGAACCCATTGCTGGCCGAGCCAACGAAAACAAATCGCAGTTAGAACCGAATGCGTGCGCCCCGCCAAGGCCCCAATCATGGCCGTTGCTTCTGCTATGTCAGCAGGTTTTTCGAGGATCAGTTCGGTTCCGCAATCCATCAGGACGACGGTCGTATCGCCGGCAAGAACTCCTTCTCCGGAGTCAAGGCTTGTTGCCGCTGCCTTTTCTACCGCCAGGCGCGATACGTATTTAAATGCCGATTCAGCGGGTGCCCGGAGCTCTGGGATCGAAGAGGGTCTGACAATAAATGGAAATCCCGCTTGGCTCAACAAGGC
>CAZZGS010000361.1:0-5179 GCA_964653845.1 uncultured Bryobacter sp. | reverse complement strand
CACCGACACAGGGCTACCAGGGCGCAGCCAATCCCCGCGAGATCTATCGCGCAGGCCTCAAACTCCTCACCGGCCTGCCCAATCTCACCCCTGAAGAACAAGACAACCGTCTCCGCTCGATCGAGACATCCCCCTTCTTTCAACTCCTCCGCCAGCACACTCTCGAAGGCATGTTCTGCGACCCCATGCATGGCGGCAACCGCGACCTCATCGGCTGGCAACTCATCGGCTTCCCGGGCCCCTACATGAGCTGGACCAACGACATCGAAAAGCATAAAGGCGAAGCCTTCCGGCCCAAGTCGCAATCCCTCGCCCAAATCCTGAATCGCAAGATCACCCCCTGGGAAGAAATCGAACCATGATCCATCTCCCCTCCACCGACGTCGTCATCATTGGCGGCGGTTGGTCTGGCTTGCTCATGGCCAAAGAACTTGGTGCCAAAACCAGCCTCAAGATCACCGTCCTCGAACGCGGCAAACCCCGCGCCAAAAATGAGTATATCGAAGGCATGGACGAACTCGACTACGCCCTCCGCTACCGCATGATGCAGGACGTAGCCAAAGAGACAGTCACCTTCCGTAACACTCCCAACGACAAATCGCTACCCGTTCGCCAGTTCGGCGGCTTCCTCCCCGGCAACGGCGTAGGTGGCGCAGGCGAACACTGGAACGGCATGACCCCGCGCTTCCTTCCAGACACTTTTGAGATGCTTAAGGCCACCGTCGAGCGCTACGGCAAAAGCCGCCTTCCCGAGGGCAGCACCATCCAGGATTGGGGCATCACTTACAAAGACCTCGAGCCCTATTACCTCAAGGCAGAGCAACTCCTCGGAGTCTCTGGTCTCGCCGGCAACCCCATGACCGGGCCTCGTTCCGGCCCCTTCCCAACACCGCCCATCAAGCAAACCTACTTCGGTCAAATCTTCACTGACGTCACCAAAGAGATGGGCTACCATCCCTATCCTGTTCCATGTGGCAATCTCAGCCAGACCTATCGCAACCCCGACGGCGTCATCCGTCCCGCCTGCCAATATTGCGGCTATTGCGAGCGTTTCGGCTGCATGGTCGGTGCCAAAGCTCAGCCCACCAACACGCTCCTCCCGGTCATCCTCAAACAAAAGAACGTCACCATCACCACCAGTGCCCAGGTCCGCCGCATCCTCATCAAAGACAACAAGGCCACTGGGGTCACCTATGTAAGCAACGGCAAAGAATACTTCCAACCTGCCGGCAAAGTGATGCTCGCCTCCTGGTCGCTTAACAACACACGCCTCCTGCTGCTTTCAAAAATCGGCAACGTAAATACCGGCCGCAACCTCACCCACCAGGTTATGGGAGCCGGCGTCACCTTCTTCTTCGACAAACCACTCAACCGCTTCATGGGCTCAGGCGCAAGCAACGTAACCGTCAGTGATTTTGATGGCGACAACTTCGATCACTCGAATCTCGATTTCATCCGCGGCGCATACATCTCGAGTCCCGCCTATGGCTCTCGTCCCATCGCCAATTTCGGCGCTGTCCCTTCCACGATCAAATCCAACTGGGGCGGGGAATGGAAGAAGGCGGCAGTCGAACTCTTTGATCGCACGGCAAAGCTCGGGTCCTCAGGCGAACACATCCCCTACAAGACCAACTTCATGGATCTCGACCCCACTTACACCGACAACCTCGGAGACCCCCTCCTGCGCCTGACTCTCGACTGGCACGACAATGAGCGCAAGATCCACAACTTCATCAGCGCCAAGCTCGAAGGCATTGCCAAACGCATGCCGATCAAGAGCTACGTCATGGCACCGCCTCTTAAGCGCTACGATGCCATGACCTACAAAAGCACTCACATCCAGGGCGGCACCATCATGGGAGCCAGTCCTGAAAACTCAGTGGTAAACACGGACAACCAGCACTGGCAGGTTCCAAATCTCTACGTCCTGGGGGCCAGCACCTTTCCGCAAAACCCATCGGGCAACCCAACGCTGACAGTCCTCGCTCAAACTCTGCGAGCTGCAAAAGCCCTAATTTAGGCGGTATTTCGACAGCTTTACCAGATACACGATCATAGGGGCAAAAACCAGCACCAAAGTGACGGGCAGGAATTCGATTCCCAGCCCCGCAGCCCTTCCCACTGCTACCTCGACGCTCCGCCAGCACAAAATCCCCAATACCAGCATCACACTGGCCTTGGTCACCAGTAGAAATTGATTGAGGATAGCCAGCACTTCCGGATCGCACTTGTCCAAAGAGAATGGAACATTCGTCCATTCGGGTCTGCCTCTCGAGAAGCTCAAGAAGCCATAAAGAAAGACTCCCAATCCCGGCAAAATCCAGATACTATCCTTCCCGCCCCATCCATCAGGCCGTCCGGAAAAAGAGAAATGTACTGGAATGCGCCCCGGCAAGTCGGTCCAGCTATTGCCGACCATCACAAACATCGCTACCAATGTGACAAACGCCAACGCTTCAAGCACGATTTCGATTCTGCTTCGCTCCGCCATAACGATCTCATTATACGGATTCGATATGATGACCTCAATGCCCAAGTCAGTCCACCTCTTCCTTTTCTCCGCCCTCATCCTCAGCGCCCAGCCGCAAGGCCAGCCGATCCAATCCCCCACTGTCCACCCCGACAAGACGGTCACCTTCAAATTCCGCTCCCCCAACGCGCAAAAGGTCGAAGTCTCCATCGAAGGTGGCAAACGCTTCCCTCTTACAAAAGACGAAAAAGGCATCTGGTCCGCAACCACCCCCAACCTCGAACCCGACCTTTACGGCTACTCCTTTGTGGTCGATGGCGTTGGCGCAATCGATCCCATCAACGGCGATATGAAGACCAACGCACTTAACCCTTCGAACATGGTCCTCGTTCCCGGCGACAAACCTCAACCCTGGGAATTCACCGACATCCCTCACGGCACCGTCCACCACCACTTCTACAATTCCAAGGTGGCCGTCGAGAACCGCGACTTCTTCGTCTACACGCCCCCCGGCTACCAGCCCGGCAAGCGCTACCCCCTACTCGTCCTCCTCCACGGCTATAGCGACCTCGCAGATGGCTGGACCACAGTCGGCAAAGCCAACCTCATTTTCGACCAGCTTATCTCATCCGGCAAGAAGCCCTTCATCGCCGTCATGCCCCTCGGCTACGGCATGTCCGTCAAGGATCTCAAACTCGGCGCTGTCCGCACCGGCGGCAACTTCCAGAAGAACACCCAGGGCTTCGAGCAAGCCCTTATGACTGAAGTCCTCCCTGCTGTCGAGAAGCAATACAAGCTCAGCGCCAAACCCAACGAACGCGCCATCGCGGGTCTTTCGATGGGTGGGGCGGAAACCCTCTACGTAGGCCTCCGCCACACAGACAAGTTCGCCTGGATCGGAGCCATGAGTAGCGCGCCCATGCTCTTCGGCAAGCCCGAAGAGGCCTTCCCGAATCTCAGCGAAAAAGACAACGCCAAGATCAAGCTCCTCTGGATCGCCTGTGGCAAGAGTGACGGTCTTCTTAAAGCCAACCAGACCTTCGTCGAATGGCTCAAGACCAGGAACATCACCAACAAGTACATCGAAACCGAAGGAGCTCACACTTGGCTCGTCTGGCGCCGCTACCTCACCGACTTCATGACCCAAGTCCAGTGGTAGCTTGAGCCTACTTCGTCGCACGAGACTTCGAAGACAGGAACGAAACAACCGCGATATGGTTGTGCTCCCGCGTAACCCCATCGCGTCGCAACAGGTTCTGATACATATAACCGACTTCAATCCGTCCAATCGCACCAAAGCGTTTCCCGACGGATACATAAGCCCGGTTCTGGTCATAAACTGCCGCTCCACGATTCTGACCAAACCCTAGAAATACTTCATTCTGCAAACCCACAAAGTACCTGGATTTCGCCGGCAACTCTGTCCGGTAAAAGTAACGAATCCGGTTCTGATATCGATGCCCTGAAGACAAACCAATCCAACGCTGCTCCAGTCGCAACCGGTGGCTCATCACGACACCTAAGGCCTTGGGCATATACTGCAGCTGCTGCCAACTGCGGTGCTCAGGTGAAACCGTCAAGCCCGAGCCTGTCCGGATCCACGCATAACCCTGTGTCAAAAACAAGTTCGGCCGGACGTAGTAATTTACGCCCGGCCTCAACAGGATTTGATTCCAGTCCTCACTCAGATCGCGTCGATACTGACCGTCAAAATGAATTCCCCATTTCTCCGTCAGTCGATGATCTCCAAAATACGATGACCAACTCCGTCCATTCGTCTCAGCGAAAGCCGAAACTGCTAGGAGCCCAACCGCTTGGCCAACTCGACAAAGCTGCGCAAGCCAACGCCAGTTGGACCCTTCGATAGCCAGGCCTTCCCGTCGTCGATCCACGCAGTTCCCGCGATGTCCAGATGTACCCAAGGAGTATCTTCCACCCATTCCTTCAAGAAGAGCGCCGCAGTAATCGAACCTGCTCCGCGACTGCCAATATTCGGCATATCGGCAAAAGGGCTCTTGAGAAGATCTTTATATTCATCATCCATCGGCATCGGCCACATCTTCTCGCCCGCCGCCTTGGCCGCACCAAGCACCTCACTCTGCCATTCCTCGTCGTTAGAGAAAGCCCCAACATTCACTGCCCCCAAAGCGACAGAAATCGCCCCGGTAAGCGTTGCCGCATCCACAATCCGGTTCACGCCCATCTGCTTGGCATAAGTAATAGCATCGATCAGAATCAGACGCCCTTCGGCGTCTGTATTCAACACTTCAATCGTCTTGCCAGCCATCGAAGTCACAATGTCGCCAGGCCGCACTGCCTTCGAACTCGGCATATTCTCAACCGTCGGCACAAACGCAGTCACCTCGACATTTGGCTTCAACTGCGCAATGGCCAACATCGCACCAATCACAGCCGCCCCGCCAGCCATGTCGTACTTCATCTTTTCCATGTTCTCGCTCGGCTTGATCGAGATACCACCAGTGTCAAAGGTCACACCCTTACCCACCAGACCCAAATGAATCCCCGGAACGGGATTGGCCGGCTTGTAGCTCAACACAATCAGCGCGGGCGGCTCGGCGCTACCTTGCGAAACACACAACAAGCTGCCCATCCCCAACTGCTTCATCCGGTCCTCATCGAGGATGTCGCATCCCCGACCCTGCGCCTCAGCCATTGCGCGAGCCCGCGCTGATTGTGTTGAGCTACAAG
>CAZZGS010000360.1:0-5213 GCA_964653845.1 uncultured Bryobacter sp. | reverse complement strand
CCTGCGGGCTTCTTTTTCAGTCCATTCGCCTGGTTTCTTTGACTGCCAGAAGTCTGCAGCTAGCAGGACCCCGCTGCAAAGCAGGGAGGTTGTGCGGATGTGATTCATTACACTCATTTGACGATTAGTTTTTCACTCCTCAGCGGTGGCTTTTGTAATGAATTGTAAAGGTGCGAGGGAGTGTGGCCGGACAGTGACACATGAGTGTGCCGAGCACACCGAACGCGTTAGAAAGTCTTTATTTATCAATGGTTTGCGGATTGGCACACGGCTTGCATTATTTGGTAGTGCATGAAGTGCCTCTTCGCCACTCTTTTGGCAACCACGGTCCTCCTACTCCCTCACGAGAGGGCCGTGGCCTTTGAAAATACTTCGTACACCAACGTGAACTCTCGTTATCGAATTGAACGAATTTCGATTCAGAATGTGACCTACAGTGTGTCTGCGGCTTTGCAGCGAGAACTGGATCGCCTGATTGGCCGGCCTTATCGTACCGAGACGATCGATGCGGTGGAGCGGCGGATTCGCTCAGAATTTCCGGGTTTCACGATTTCGTGCAATGTCGCCAAGGGTGAGAAGCAGGATCAGATCCGGGTTAGCTTTGTTCTCGAACGATCACGAAAAAACCTCGATTTGAACGTGTCCCGTATGGCATTTCATTCCGAACAGAAGTTCAGCTTTGGAGTAACGGCTGACCTGAATCTGGGGACGACGAGTACCAGTTTGGGGTTTATCTCGGATAACGATGAACGGGTAGAGCGATTCTCGGGATTTCGGGCGGCCTTTGTTGCCCCGGTAGTCAAGAATCTGCGGATTGCGTTTTTGGGTGAAGCGTATCAATCGCGGTTTCGCGGGGACTCGGAGGAGTTCTACCGCTCGCGTACCAATTTTGAACCGACTGTGATTTATACATTGGCCCCGGGGCTCGAATTGCGAGGGGGCTTCAGTTTTAACAATCTTGAATTTCAAGTTCCGGCCGCGAGAAACCAGGCAGCACACGCTGTTATTACTACTCTGCGCTACTTAAAACAGTGGCAGCTTGGTCTCACCAGTACACAAACGCTGGAAGCAGGTTATAGCCTGCGCGCGGCCGCCCACTCTCTTGGCTCCGACTTCAACTATCGCCGCCACCTGGGTGAGGCCCGGCTCAGTTTCGCTTCTGGCAATAGTGAGAAGTCGAAGTCCACACTTGCCTTTAGCTCGATGATTGGGGCGATCGACGGGCGCGCCCCGGTGCTGGATCGCTTCGTGCTGGGCAATACCCAAACATTGCGCGGTTGGAATCGCTATGAACTTGCGCCGCTCGGGGCAGACCGCATGATGCATTTTTCCGCCGACGGCCGCTATAGTTTTGTGCGGGCTGTTTATGATACTGGAACCATTTGGACTGCGGGACGTCCTAAGATACTTAGGCATTCCGCTGGAATCGGTTTTGTGATCAGCGGAATCACAGCTATGGTTGCAATACCCATACGATCTTCCTCGATCGAACCCATCTTTATGGTGGGGATGAACTTTTGACCCGCGCGCGACTTATCGCGCTTTTCACGCTGTTCCTCCACACGCTGGCGGCGCAGATTGTATCGCCACGTCTGAATGACGGGCAGCTCAGCCTCAACGCTTTGAATCTGAAGTTCCTTGAGGGTAAAGCGCTGGACCGATTAAAGAACGGGCAGAGCGTTACATTCGATTTTCAGTTGCAGCTTTTGGATGGCGTAAAGCCGCTCGGCCGGACATTGCATCGCTTTGTGCTCAGCTACGATCTTTGGGAAGAGACATTCTCCGCTGTGCAGCTCTCTCAGACCACTCCCCGGACACCGGTGTATTCCACGAACCGGCTGAAAAGCGAAGCAGTTGCGGGCTGGTGTATTGGGCGGATGCATTTGCCATTGCCGTTTATCGACAAAGCGAGGCCGCTGACTATGCAACTGGAAATCCGCAGCGCCGGGGTAAAGCTGGCCAATCCGATGCGGCCACAAGGGAGCGTGGATCTTGGAGTTTTGGTTGAGATCTTCTCGCGCCCTCCCGACCCTAAAGAGGTGCGCTTTACGGCTACTACGCAGACGTTTACACTCGGAGCATTGGCCACGCCGTGACGAGACTGCGCGATAAACTTCTGCTTCTGTTTCTGGTTGCTACCCTTGCGCCACTGGGAGCAACGCTCTTTGTGTCCTGGCGCCTGCTCAATCAATCGCTTGATATCGCGCCGGTGGAAGAACTGGCCGCCTCCACACAACAACTGGAGGGCGCGGGACGGGCGCTTTATCAGACCTCGCGGCAATTGCTTCAGGAACGCGTTGAAAGCAAAAAAATGCTCGCGCAGCCTTTTCCGTCGATTCGGCTGGAGGCTGATGAGCGCGAGCGCTTTGTCGTCGATGGGGAAGACCTGGTGCTGCTGCGGCCAGAGGGCGCATATCGTCTGAAGCTGGAAGGGGTGCGTTTGCCTCAACTGCAAGCGAAGCTGGCTGAAGCGCGGCAGGTGATCGAAGCTCACCGGGATCGCGATCTCAAGCGCGGGTTCTTTTTGACGCTGGCTACGGTGGCTGGGGCGATCTGGTTGATCGCATTGCTGGCGCTGCTCTATTTCACGAACCACATTACGAGACCGATCCAGGAACTGACGCAGGCCTTGCGGGCCTTTACCGGTGGCAAGAGGACGCCACTTAAAGTCAGTGGGCAGGATGAGGTGGCGCAGGCCATCGTTAGTTTTAACGACATGTCGGAGCAACTGGATCGCAATCGTGAGCGTTTGCTCTATTTCACGCGTTTGGAATCCTGGCAGACGCTGGCCCGGAAGATGGCTCATGAGGTGAAGAATTCGCTGACGCCGATCCGGTTGACAGTGGAAGAAATGGTGGCTCGCTCTCATCCTGAAGAGCGGGCGTTTTTGGAACAAGCTTCGCAGATTGTGACCGAGGAAGTACAGAGCCTTGAGCGGCGCGTGCGCGCCTTTAGCGAGCTGTCGAGTGAGCCTCCGCTTGAGCTTACAGATCTTGATGCGAACTCGCTGGTTGAGGAGCGAATCGGATTTCTTCGAAGCGCTCATCCAGAGGTGATTTACCGGAAGTGTTTGGAGGCTCAAGAGTGCTGGGCTACGGCTGACCCTGATCTTTTGCGAGGAATTCTTACGAACTTGCTTGAGAATGCGGCTCATGCGGCAGGTGTGATCCAGGTGAGCACGCGGTGTACGCATTTCCACTTCGAAATTACAGTCGAAGATTCAGGGCCTGGCTTGAGTCTGCTGGCCCAGGAGACACTGTTTCAGCCCACGATCTCGTTCAAGCGGACAGGCATGGGGCTTGGACTGTCTATCGCCAAACGCAGCGCAGTTGTGATGGGAGGTGACCTTGAGTTGGTCACCGGGTCCCTTGGCGGCGCGGCCTTTCGTATCCAACTCAAGAAAGCGAATCCACAATGGCAAAACGAATCGTTATCGTTGACGACGAAGAAAATATCGGCCGTTCCCTCCGTCTGATTCTGGAACGCGAAGGGTACGCGATCTCGACCTTTCAGAGTGCCACAGCCTTTGCGCAGGCTCCGCGTGCGGACCTGTATTTATTTGACGTGCGGCTGCCGGATGGCAATGGGATTGATCTGTTGAAACGGGTGCTGATGAATCAACCGGAGGTGCCGGTGCTAATGATTTCGGGCCATGCGACGATTCAGGACGCGGTGGAGGCTGTGCGGGCCGGCGCTTTTGATTTCTTAGAGAAGCCGCTTTCGCGGGAGCGTGTGTTGCTTGCTATCGCTCGAGCCTTTGAGCAGCGTTCGCTTAAGGAAGAAAATTCACGACTTAAGGAGCAGCTTGGATCCGGGCCGCGAATGATTGGTAGCTCGCCGGCGTTTACGCGTGCGCTCGAACAGGCGAGTCTTGCAGCTCGATCCGATGCGAGGGTCTTGCTGATTGGGGAATCTGGCACGGGCAAGGAATTGCTTGCGGCTCATATTCACCAGTCGAGCCCTTTTGCGGGAGGGCCTTTTGTGAAGGTGAACTGCGCGGCTATCCCGAATGAGTTGATTGAGAGTGAACTGTTTGGTCATGAGAAGGGTGCGTTTACCGGGGCGACTATTTTGCGGCGCGGGAAGTTTGAGCTTGCCGATGGGGGTACGTTATTTCTCGATGAGATTGGGGATCTTGCGGCGGCCAGCCAGGCGAAGTTACTGCGGGTGTTGCAGGAAGGGGAATTCCATCGTGTGGGCGGGGAGCAGTCGATCAAAGTACAGGTGCGCGTGGTGAGCGCGACCAATAAGGATCTGGCGACGCTGGCCCAGAAGCAGCAGTTTCGTGAGGATCTTTACTACCGCCTCTCGGTTGTGCCGATTCGTGTGCCGAGTCTACGTGAGCGTATTCCCGATATCGCGGCTATGGTTGAGTATTTTCTCGATGAATTCTGCCGCCGCAATAGCTTCAAGGCGAAGACGATTCATCCGGCTGCGGTGGAGGCGCTTGAGTCTTATCACTGGCCGGGGAATGCGCGTGAACTTCGGAACATTGTTGAGCGAATGGCGATTTTGTCACCGGGTGATGTTATTGGTGAGGATGCCGTACCGGTGGAGATCACGATTGCTTGTGAGGTGTCTGGAGCGGGGCGGAATGGTTTGCATGAAGCCCGTGACACGGCAGAACGCGATGCCCTTTTGAAGGCACTTGAAGAGACGGGGTGGAATGTTTCGCAGGCGGCGCGATCTCTCGGGATCGAACGGACGAATTTACACAAGAGAATGAAGGCCCTGCAACTGGCCCGAAGGAACTAAGCTCAAGAGATGACTCGTTTCGGGATCATCTTGTGTTCTAGCCTCACGTTGTTTGGACAGGGCTCGACTGAAATTCCATTTCGTTATGCGACGCCTGATTTGCCTCTGGTGCTGATCGAGATTCGCATCAACAACAGCAATAAGTTGACGGCAGTTGTCGATACGGGGCAGGGGATTGCTCCTGTGCTGGTGAATCAATCGATTGCGCGGGATCTTGGGTTGGTGTTTAGTGATTCGAACCGGATGATGGCGACTTTTGGAATTGGGTCTGGGCCGCCGCCGCAAGTCTTCAAGTCGAAGATTGACGCTTTACGGATTTCGGGTGGGAATCTCGGGAGTATGGACGCTGGCGTTACCCCCGCGCTTGGCCCGATTGGCGATGCGATTGGGCAGAGTATCGCGGCCAATCTTGGTTATAGGTTGTTCAAGGATTACACACTGAGTCTCAATTACCAGAC
>CAZZGS010000359.1:0-5218 GCA_964653845.1 uncultured Bryobacter sp. | reverse complement strand
GTTCCAGTCAAACTTGAGGCCTAAATTGTAGAAGTCGTCGTTGTTGACGTAGGTGGGAATAAGGGTGTTTGTAGTGGAGTACCTTTGCCCGGGCGTGGTCGCGTTCGGCGTGGGCATGAACCTAATCACGTTGCGGGCCACCGGGTCGATGCGGCTGGCGGGGATTACGTTATTGGGAAATTGCGAACGAATCGGGTCGCCATTGGGCGCGCGAGAGACGTTGATTGGGTCAAAAATCAGGACAGGTTGGCCGTTGGCCTGCGTCAGCCTGCTGAAGTCTCCGCCACGCATTTCAGTGGCGGCGAAGGAGTTGCGCAAGGGGTTGGGAGTCGTTTCCTTATACCCTTCGTAGGTGCCCATGTAGAAGAGCTTGACTGCGGACTCTTTCTTCAAGAGTTTGGGGATGTAGATCGGGCCATCCACTTCAATGCCATATTGGTCCATTGCACCATTGGGGCGAGGACCGCGCGCCGTCCCGTCGCTGAGGCGACCCAGCGCATTGTTCTGGAAGGAGTTCGCATTGAGGGGTGCGCGGCGGAGAAATTCCCAAACTGCACCGTGGTGCTTGGCGCCACCACTCTTAAGGATGACGTTAATCACACCACCGCCGGTGCGGCCGTATGAGGCGTCGTAGGAGTTGGTTTGAATCGTAAATTCCTGCACCGAGTCCACAACCGGCACGAGGGCGATATTATTACCACCGAGTTGGGCGTTGTTGGGCGCGCCGTCCAGGAGGAATTCGTTGCGGCTCTGCTGGCCGCCGTTGATGGACCATTCCGCAATGGCACCGTTGTCGAAAGGACGCTGCCAAATGGCTGCGCCGCGGAAGGTAACACCAGACTGAATCGCCCCCAGCATGAAGGGATTACGGGCATTCAGGGGAAGGTCGGTGATGGTTTTGTTGTCGATGACGGCCGAGCGGCTGGCGGTCTGGGTTTCGAGTATGGCGGCATTGGCTTCTACCGTCACCGAGTCGGTCAATGCACCCACTTCGAGAGTGATGTCGAAGCCGGCCACCTGGCTTATTTGTAACGTGATGTTGCTACGAACCGCCGTCTTGAATCCGGGATGGGTAACGGTGACCGTGTATTGGCCGGGCCGCAAAGATGGAATCGAATAGATGCCTGAGGTATCCGTTTTGCGTACGTTGCTTTCGTTGCTGCCCGTGTTAACAGCTTTGACTTCGGCACCGGCGATGGTGGCACCGGAACTATCTAAAATCCGCCCCGTGAGTGTGGCGCGAATGTCCTGCCCAAAAACGACAGAACTTAGCGCAGAAATCAGAATCGCGATCAACAACGATCGTTTGTTCATGAAAGAGCCCCTTTAGGTTGACTACTTGGTAATTGCTGGGACAGGTGAGAACACTGCCCATTTGACAGGCACTCTATCACAAATACGGAAAGTAAATTAACAATATTTTAAAAATGAAACCATTTTTATCATTCCAATGTAGTTGTAGGGCCGAAAGGCGGCTCGCCGGTCATGGCGTAGATGATGCGATTTGTGGATTTGTGGACTGCCTAAGTCTGGCGATGCAGGGAGAGTCCCTGAATTCGATACGGATCTGAACCCGCGAACGAGAGGGGACAAGAACCACATCTTTCCAGGCTTAGATTGGTGCTCCATTGGTTCCCTACGGTTTTGGACAGACTTTTAGTCCATTCAGAGACGGTACTCGGCCTTGAGCTGGCGAAGGTCGGCCTCAAACTGATCTGCCATGGCGTAAGTATAGATGCGGGTGATACCGCCGCTATTTTGAAACCCAACGATCTTTCGGAGGTCGCTCTTGCGCTGCTTCCACGTTAAGCCGTCCGTGAAAAATAACAGAGCCGTGTCCGGACGTTTCGCCCGCATGATCTGCTCGATGTCGCCGATGATGTCCGTCATCTTCGAACCCGTAGCGCCGTAGCCTTTAGATTCGATCACGATGCGAGGATCGCTCTTCGCGGGAATCGCGAAATCGCACTTCGCCTTCTCCTTCGGCCCGCTGAACGTACAGCGCATATCGAAGTTGGAGCCGAACACTTTCCTGACTATGGCTTCGGCGAAATCCTCAACGCCGCGTCCGCGCTTTTGGCCGGATATCGCGCTTCCGCGCCCGCTGCGTAATCTTTCGACGAGAACGTCGCTCCAGTGCGGCTTGCGGTTTGCTTCTTCCGCCATGGCTTCCAGTAAGCCCGTGCTGAGAAGATCTTCAATGAAGCCGTTGCGGTCAGCGCGGTAGCTTTTGATGCCGATGCTCTTCTCGAGGCGGATGCCGCGCAAGTTTGATTCAAACTGGTCTTTCGACAAGCCTATGAATAGCCGCAATATCAAGATCCCGTCATCGAAGTTTTCATCCAAAAGGGCCTTCACGTCCCCTATGGCATAAGCCTTCTTGACCGGGAAAGTTTTCAGCCGTTCGATGACGCGGCGGGCGGTGTCATCCTTCCATTCGACGGTAAGAGGTTGAAGGCTGTCAACGATGTCGTCAAGCTTCTGCGCGATGACTTCCATTTCACCGTCCTACGATCAGGTATTCATGAACTTCGGCTCGTTCAACGCTGCTATGCGTTCCGAAGTGGTAGCGGTGGGGCTTCTCGAAAGCGGTCACGGATCCTTTGTAGCGCCGCAAGAGATTCTCGAGCTCGTCGCGATCGGGGTAGCCGTTGGAACTGTACGATAGAACGATAATGCTATCGCGGTAAATCTGAAACATGCGATCGAAGGCATCAACAGCGCTTTTGCGGTAGCTAAATGGGGTGTGGGGCTTCTCGATCTTCTTGACCCGCGTTTCTTCCATGATCCGCTGGCCCTTCCAGTAACAAGAAAGACCTTCCAGGAAGTGGTAGCGCTTCATATAACAATTGTCGTCCGAGCGCGGCACGTACGGAGGGTCCAGGTATACGAGATCAACGTCTTTCGGCTTTAGGCTGAAAACGTCGGCCCGCTTGACCGTATGGCGTCGGCCGTTGTCGAAGACTACGCGGTTAAAGGCTTCAACCTGTTCGATGAAATGTTCCTCGATGGATAACCGGAGATCGCGGCGCCCGTCATCGTAGCGAGAAAGGTCGCCGGAGACGGTGAACACGCCCCGCGGCTGTTTCTTCAGGCAAGACCGTATGAGGGCAGCGCGGGCAAGCGCCCGCTCGGCAGGTTGGTCTAGAGCTTCAAGGTTCGCAGCGACGCGGTCGAGGAAACGTAGGTCGCCGGGCGTATAAAAAATTCCTTCAAAGGTCTTCTCAATGAAGTGCGGCCCGTTGAGGCGGGGCGAGAGAAGTTGTTTGATTGCGGGTCCGTCCAGCTTGTAGGTGTTGTTGGCGAGAGTCGCCGCCGCCAGAACGGCTGGGAAATTAAGAAAATCGGAAGCGATGACGCGCTTGCCCATAGCCTTCAGCAAGTAGGCGACGCAGCCGCTTCCTACGAACGGGTCCGCCGCCGTTTCGAAGGGCAAGGTCTTCAGAACGCCGTGGATCCATGGAAGCAAGCGTCTTTTCGATCCCATGTAGCGAAGCTCCGGGTAATCTGCGACGCGCTCCGGCAGAGGAACGGTTGCGAAGTTGTCCCGGCTGTAGACGAGTTTGATCTGGGGGGCGGGAGCGGTTGCGGCGATTGCCGGGTTAGACATATTTGAGCTCATCCTTAACAGTTCATTATCGGTCGTTTCGCCCTCGTAAAAAAATGAGGGGCTTTTGTTTAAAGCCTCCCCGTGATAGTGAAGGTCCCGCTGTCCCGACTCGAATCCAAGAACTAGCTGAAGCGGAGTATTGCTCATAGAGAAGCATATCGGACAAGAGTTGTAGATTGAACCCTTCTGGTGAAAAACACTAAACGAGGACAACCGTGCCCAATTCTACTCGAATCTCAATCACATTCTGCATTTGGATATCAGTTCGAGACCCTCGCGTAAAAGCAAGTTTCGGATATTCTCCCGGCTTGCTACTTCGCAATAATTGCCTGACATGAGTTATCGCGAAGTGTTGGGTGTGGCGCAGGAGATTGCGGTTGATTATCTGGAGGGTCTGGACGGGAGGCCGGTGGCTGCCCGGTGTGTCGAGGCGATTCGGGTGGCGCTGGCTAGCGCTTGATGGTGAAACGGTCGAGCTCTTTGCCTTCAGCAGAGATCTGCTTGAGGGTAAGCTGCTTTGCTTCTGCGTCAATAACTGAGAAGGAATGGATGTTGGACACGAATTGTTTGGTGAATTCCTGCCAGCTTGCGGGGTCGGCGTTTTGTTCTGTGTTGTAGAGGTTGGCACCGCCAGCACCGGTGGTGATGTAGATTACGCCTTTGGGGCTGGTGTTCTTGTCGCCGTCGAAGGACTTGTCGAGGGTCCATTGGCCAGGGACTTCGGCGTTCTTGCCGAGGATAAAGCCGGGAGCGACTTTGAAGGTGAGGGGGTGGGTGCGCTGGTAGTTGTGGACGTGGCCGGCGAGGACGAGGTCGACTTTGCCTTCTTCAAAGATGTCGGCGAGAACGCGGACGCGTTGCTCTTTGAAGTGGATTTTTGAGGAATTAAAAGGTGGGTGGTGGAGACCAACAATGCGCCACTTGGCCTTGGAGGCGGCCTTTAAGTCGTTGCGGACCCACTGGCGGAATTCTTCTGAAGTCCAATCTACGTAGACGTTGGAATCGAGGACCGTCCAATGGACGTTGCCGTAATCGAAGGAGAAGTTGGCCATACGGGGGTATTGGCCGGCAGTGGCATCGAGGAATTTTTTCTTGATCGCTTCTGCACCCTGGAGGATTGGAACTTGCTTGTCGCCGGGTTGGAGCATGGGGCCGTTGGTGGGTTGGGCCCAGTAGAGGTAATAGGCGAGGCCGTCGGGAGTCTTATCGAAATCGACGATGGGTTGGGAATCGTGATTGCCGATGACGCCGGTGAAGAGGGTGGAGCGGAGGAGGGGCGCGCCCTGGGTTGGGTCGGCTTGATCGGCATTGTAGATGGGCCAGAAGTTGGTTTGGTATTCGGAGACGCGACCGCGGCTGTAGACGATGTCGCCAGTGATGAAGATGTAGTCGGGCTTCTGCTGGGCGGCGTGGAATGCGACTTCACGCTGGCCTTTGGTGTTGGCGGCGCAATCGCCGAAGACTACGAAGCGGGAAGCTTTTTTTGCCGCCTTGCGGGCGATCGAGGCAGATTCGAAGATGACTTTGCCGTCAGCCGAGATGCGGTAGGAGAAGCGCTTGCCGGGCTTGAGGTTGGACAGAGTAGCGGCGTAGACACGGTGGGCCGCG
>CAZZGS010000358.1:4632-5221 GCA_964653845.1 uncultured Bryobacter sp. | reverse complement strand
GATAACTACGATCGCCCAGATCGCAAAGAGCATATATTGGCGCTTATTGACCAAGATGACGCTCGAAGAAGTGGACCATTTCTTCGTTCAAGTGGAAGCGGGCCGGGCCACTTATTCCGTGAGACTTTTGCGGATAGATTTGCAGTTCGAAATGCTTGCCGGCTTTTTGGAGGGCGTCGGTCATCTGAAGCATGTTCTGGAATAAAACATTATCGTCGCCAATGTTGTGGACGAGCATGAGTTTACCTTCGAGGTTTTTGGCTTTGTGGACTGGGGAAGAGTCCCGGTAGCCCTTTTCGTTTTCTTGTGGGGTGCCGAGGTAGCGCTCGGTGTAGATCGTGTCGTAGAGGAGCCAGTTGGTGACGGGAGCTCCGCTGATGCCGGCCTTGATGAGCTTGGGTTCGCTGAGCATGGTGTTGAGGGTCATGTAGCCGCCGTAACTCCAGCCGGACATGCCGATGCGGGCTGGGTCGACGAAGCCTAGCGAGACTAGGTGTTCGACTCCGGCTTTTTGATCCTGCACTTCGATCTCGCCGAACTTGCGATAAAGCTTGGATTCCCAGAGGTGGCCACGGCCGCCTGATCCACG
>CAZZGS010000358.1:3875-4622 GCA_964653845.1 uncultured Bryobacter sp. | reverse complement strand
GCCTTTGTGGGCGAGGACCTGATCGAGGTTGGTGCCGCCATTCCACACGTTGCGGATGGTTTGAGTGTGGGGGCCTCCGTAGACCATGACAATCGCCGGGTACTTCTTAGATGGATCGAAGCCTTTGGGCTTGATGAGACGGGCGTAGAGGGTAGCTCCGTCTTTGACTTTGAAGCTGGTGAATTTGGTGGGGAGGATGTCGTTCTCATCGAGGGCGCGGCGGTCTGCGGCTTTGAGCTGCTCGAGCTGTTGGCCATCGGAGTTGTGGAGGGTTTGGCGGGTGGGGCTGTCAATGGCAGAGTAGTTGTCGGTATAGAACTCGGCAGTGGGGCTCATCGAGATGGAGTGAGTGCCAGATTCGGTGGTGAGCTTGCGCTTGTTTTTGCCGTCGAAGCCGATGACGTAGAGGTGGCGCTCGAGGGGGCTAACTTCGGTCGAGGTGTAGTAGACAAGCTTCTTGTCGAAGTTGACAGCGGCAACATCGTTTACTTCCCAATCGCCTTTGGTAATCTGGCCAAGGTCTTTGCCGTCGAAGCCGAGAAGGTAGAGGTGGCGGGTGCCGGAGCGCTCGCTGGCCCAGACAATTTGCTTGCGGGCGCTATCGATTTTGGTTAGGGAGTGGACGTTGATCCAGTAAGGATCGGATTCGCCGAAGACTTTGCGGATCTGGCGGGTTTCCCAATTGGCGGCGAAGAATTCGACTTTGTCCTGCACGCGGGACATGCGCTGGACGCTGACTTCGGAAGG
>CAZZGS010000358.1:3249-3865 GCA_964653845.1 uncultured Bryobacter sp. | reverse complement strand
GGTGGTTTCAAGATCGACTACGCCGAGACGGACGTCGGCGTTGGGGGTGCCGGCTTGCGGGTAGCGTTCGGGTTCGGGGACGGCGGGAGTTTTAAGGAGGTCGACCTGCGGGTAGATCATTTCCTTTGAGACATCGAACTGGAGGTAGGCGAGGCGGGCGCTGTCGGGGCTCCACCAGTAGGCGGTGGAGAGGTCGAGTTCTTCGGGGTAGACCCAATCGAGCTTGGCGTTGAGGAGGGTTTCTGAGCCGTCGCGAGTGAGGCGGGTGACTTTGCCGGAGGCGATGTCCTGTACGTAGAGGTCGTTGTGAATGCGGTAGGAGATCTTCTTGCCGTCTGGGCTGAGCTTGGGGTCGGCCTCGGTGACTTCGGTTTTGGTGAGCTGTTTGGCTTGGCTCTTTTCGACAGTGACCCAGAAGAGGTCGCCGCCTTCCGAGAGCAGGAGCGCGCTGGAATCTGGAGCCCACTGGATGCGTTGTTCGGAGACGCGGCGGTTTTGCCAGGCGAAGGCAGCGTCGGGGTTGGAGTCTTTTACGGCCAAAGCGGTGAGGTCGGAGATCTTGGGGAAGATGAGCCTGGTTGACTTGGCGCGGCAATCGTAGAGGTGGAGAGCACCG
>CAZZGS010000358.1:0-3239 GCA_964653845.1 uncultured Bryobacter sp. | reverse complement strand
TTTTTGTGTAAGCGAAGTGGTAGCCGTCAGGTGCCCAGAGGGTGCCCAGCGGGGTATCGCCCAGCGAACGCTGTTTGAGGGTTTCGAGCGTTATTGGTTTCTTTTGCGCCAGAAGGGTGGAGGCCAGGGTGAGGCTGAGTAGGAAACTGTGTCGAAGAGTCATCGATAACATATAGTTTGGCATTGAACATGGAAATCAATTTTTGGGGCGCCACACGCACGGTGACTGGATCGATGCACGAGGTGCGGCACGGGAATCGCAGGATTTTGCTTGATTGTGGGCTGTTTCAGGGAAGGCGTAGCGAATCGCGGGATCGTAATTGCTGCTTTCCGTTTCCTGCCAGTACCGTGGATCAGGTGGTGTTGAGCCATGCTCATATTGATCATTCCGGTAATTTACCGAATCTGGTGAAGCAGGGCTTTGACGGGCCGATTCATGCGACCGATGCGACGCAGGATTTGTGCCGGGCGATGTTGATGGATAGTGCGTTTTTGCAGGAGAAGGATGCGGAGTATCTGATGCGGCGGCGGACTCGTCGCAAGCGGGTGATGGATGATTATGAGGAGCCGGTGGTGGAGCCGCTTTACCGGCAGGAGGATGCGAAGAAGACGTTTCCGCTATTTGCGCCCTTGCCGATGAACGGGACGATAGATTTAGGTGAGGGTTTGAGTGTATCGACTGTGGAGGCGGGACACATGTTGGGTAGCGTGTCGATGGTGTTGACCGACAGTAAGGTTCGGATTGGATTTAGCGGTGATGTGGGGCGGAAGAACTTGCCGATCATTCGCGATCCGCAGCAGATGCTGCCTTGTGAGTACCTGATTATGGAATCGACTTATGGGGACCGGCTGCATCGGGACGAGGGGTCGGTTCTGGACAAGCTGGCCGATATTGTCAACCGGACTGCGGCACGCGGGGGCAAGATAATCGTGCCTTCGTTTGCGGTGGGCCGGACGCAGCAGTTGGTGTTGTTGCTGAATCAGCTTGTGTCGTCGAAGCGGATTCCTGGGATTCCTATATTTGTCGATTCGCCACTGGCTGTGAATGTGACAGAGACGTTTCGCAAGTACAGCCATTTATTTGATGAAGAGACGGCGGCGATGCTGGCTGACGATGCGGAGGGGGATGTGTTTGGGTTCTCCCGATTGCGCTATATCCGTGACGTTGAGGATTCAAAGGCTCTGAACGGGCTGCGCGGGCCGATGGTGATTATTTCGGCTAGCGGAATGTGTGAAGCGGGCCGGGTGGTTCATCATCTGAAGAACTCAGTTGGAGATCCGCGAAATACAATTCTGATCACCGGGTTTCAGGCAGAGAACACATTGGGACGCAAGATCCTTGATAAGTGGCCCGAGGTGCCGATTTTTGGAGAGCCGTTCCGGTTGCGGGCAGAGGTGGCCAAGATCAATGAGTTATCTGGGCATGCGGATCAGCGGGAGTTGCTTGCGTGGTTGAAGCCGATTGTTGGTGGGCTTAAGAAGATCTTTCTTGTGCATGGTGAGTCGCGGCAGCAAGAAGCGTTCAAGACTGTGGTGGAGGCAACCTATGGTGTTGAGGTAGTAATTCCTTCGCGTGGGGACAGGTTTGAGGTGAGTTAGGGGATCTCGATCATCTTGGGAGAGATCTTTTCGCGCTGGTAAACCGGGCTGATTACGAGGTTTTTGAGGGGGTCTTCTTTGACTGGGGCTGGAACCTCAATGATCACTTCGTGCGTATTGCCGCCGAGAAAAACACCGCCTCCTATTAGCCTTCCGTTGCGGTGGGTTCTTTGCATGGAGCTTCGCGTGCTTTGATTAGGCCGCAAGCCGGGGCCATTGGGATTGGACAGCGGGAGGGTCTGGTTAGAGCCTTGTGCGCAGAGCAGAAGAGACGTGCCGAGGATTAGGGCTGCTGTTCTCATAACAGTATTCTAGCGAATGTGTTTAACCTGCTGTGATTTCGATCAAAGCCTCAGTCCAGTGGCGAAGGTCGTGTTTGTCGAAGGCGATGCTGGCGGTGATCGTTTGCAGGCCTTTTGTTGATGGAAGCGGAGTCAGGGTGATTGTTGTTGTTGATTCCTGGCCGCTTGGGACCCGGAGTTTTGTTGGCTTGGGGATGGGCCAACCCGCAGGCGGGTGGAGTTGAATGTAGAAGTCTTTCGCCACTGGGGAGTGGTTGAGGATGGTTGCTTCGATTGTTAGTGGCTTGTTCGGTGAAGACTTTTGCACATAGGGTGCGAGGCGGAACCATTGCTCGTCGATGCTGTAGTTGGCGTCGTCGAAGGGGGTGAGATCTTTGAGGATCGGGATGCGGGCTTCGAGTGATTTTCTGAGTTGCGCCAGTTGATCGGTGGAGAAGCGAAAGAGGGGTTCGACGTGTTGGTTGACCAGGTAGGCGTCTGGGATTTTGTCGATGATTCCTAGACAGTAGAGAAGGCCTTTTCGCGGGTGGAGGAGGTTGCGGTTTAGCAGGCAATAATCGTCTACGCCGCTAGGGGTGAAGCTGTCGCCTACGAAGAGCACTCGCTGTGCTTTGGGTGCTTTGGGTTCAACCAGAAGTGCTCCATGATAGATAGTCTGGCCGGGGAAGTGGAAGTTCTGGAGGCGGAATTCGTGCCAGTCTCTTGATTCCTTGTCCTGCCAGGGGGCGAGGCCGGGGATTGGGTTTGGGGTGAGGCATGGCATGCGATAACGCGATGGGTTGATGAGGATGTCGCGTTGTTCGTAACTGGACCAGAGTTCGGCTCCGAATTGATCGGCTGCGGCCTGGGCGAAGTCTGTATGGTCGTCGTGATAGTGCGTAATGTAGACGGCGCGGAGCTTCTTGAAGACGCCTTCGGTTTGCCAGGTGCGGACTTGATTGATAATGCGTTGGCTGCCGCAATCGATCAGGATGGCTTCGCCCGATTGTGAGATGAGGAGGCGGGCGTTGTCGATCTTGCGGAGCCAGGTAGGGAGTTCTTTCTCGACGCTTTCGGCGTAGGGCAGGCCGGAGGGTTTGGTGTTGCCGAGGATGCGAGTGGCGCGGGCGTTGTAGTTATCAGCGCCGAAGTACCAGCGGTAGGCGTCGGTCTGCATGTAGTTGGCGTAGAGGGCGGCGAGACGATCGAGGAGGATCTTGATCTGTTGTTGCGGGGTGTCGATGATGGGGCCGCGGGCGGGGATTAGCTGGTGTGGATTGAGAGCGGCGACGCGGCGGAGGCTGGCCATAAGTTCGGCCATGCGAGAAGCGAAGCCGTGGTAGCCGCGGACTTTGAGAT
>CAZZGS010000357.1:0-5229 GCA_964653845.1 uncultured Bryobacter sp. | reverse complement strand
ACATGGGCCTCCGCTACGAGATGACTACCCCCGCCTACGACGCCGACAACAAGCTTGCCAACTTTGACCCCGCCAAGAACCAACTGGTCCTGGCCAGCAGTGGTAATGGCATTTCCGGACGTACCCTCCAGCGTCAGACTTGGAACAACTTCGCTCCCCGCTTTGGAGCTGCCTACCAACTCGATTCCAAGACCGTCCTTCGCGGTGGCTACGGCTTCGGGTGGAACTATTGGAATCGGATGGCCAGTGCCGAATACCTCAACACCAACGCCCCCTTCGTCACGCGTTTCTCGGCCCAAAACAGCCCTGCGCAGCTAGGCAATCTCTGCGCGGCAAACAGCTTCGCTAATTGCTTCCGCACTCGTGAGCTAGGCTATCCAGTCAATCCCGGCTCAAACGTCATCCTCTACATGGATCGCGATACGCCCTGGGGTTCGGTGCAGAATTGGCACTTCACAATCCAGCGCACGCTCTTCAAGAACACGCTGCTCGATGTGGCATACGTCGGCAACCGCGCCGATCATCTGCCCGTTCTCGGCGACTTCAATCAGGCCCGCCCCATCACCCAGGCTGAGGTTTCACAAGGTCTGACGACAATCGGCACGCTGCTGGCCCGTCGTCCTGTACAAGGCTTCGGAAATATCACGGCCGTTGTCCCAGCCGCATTCTCCAACTACAACTCGCTACAGGTGAAGTTTGAACACCGAGGCAACTGGCTCACCTTCCTAAACTCCTTCACCTACGGCAAGGCGATCGACACCGTCGGTCAGGTTCTCGAAGGCTCCGTTGGCGGCAGCCCCAACCCACAGGACATCCGCAACGTCGCCAACGACAAGGGTTCCTCCAGCTTCGACCAGCGCTGGAATAACACTTCCAGTTTCGTAGTCGAACTCCCCTTCGGCAAGGGTCGTAAATTCGGTCGTGACGTCAACGGTGCTTTCGATGCCGTCCTCGGCGGCTGGCAGGCAAGCGCGATCGTCAATTCACAAAGCGGCCTTCCGCTCAACATTCGCTATCCCGATGCCTCTGGCATCCTTTCCGACGGCCAACCCGACTTTCTCGGCAACGTCGCCTTGCGCCCCAACGTGATCAACGGCTCGATTGGCGTCTTGGCCCCAGAGGCCGATCGCAGCTTCAATAACTACTTCAACCGGGCCAATCTGGCGATTCCTGCGGTAACGTCGCCCTTCGGCAACCTCGGCCGCAACGTTGCCTTCGGCTTCCCGCTCTACCAGACAGATTTCGTTCTCTCCAAGAGCTTCGGCATGCGCTTCATCAACGAAGGCGCACGGCTCCAGTTCCGCAGCGAGTTCTATAATCTCTTCAACAAAACCAACTTTGCAGCTCCCGAAATCAACCTAGCTAGCGTCAACTTTGGCCGCGTCGGATCGACCCTCGATCCACGATTTGTGCAGTTCGCTCTCAAGCTGATCTTCTAAAGGCAATATTTAGATCGACTCAAGCAGGTGTGCATCAAAGCGAAAGTGAAACTTTTTCTTTTTCTGCTGACTTCACACCTGCTTTTTTCACAAGACACTGCTGGCGTTGGCGCACTCAGCGGTATCGTTCAAAACCCTGACAAGACCCCTGTCCCCGCTGTAAGTCTCTGTATCGCCGCCACAACCAACTGCACCCAAAGCGACGCGCAAGGCCGCTTCCGCTTCACTGGCCTCCGCCCAGCCATATATTCCATTAACGTCAAGTCTGCCAACATTGAGCTTAAGACCGACCCTATACAGGTCCGCGCCGGCATCGAAGAGCGTTTTGAAATCACTCTGCCTAACATCCAGTCGAACACGCAAACGCTAACCGTCTCTGAATCTGCTCTGGTCGCTCCCGAAGAAATCAAGACCTCCGCCTACATCGTTACGGGCAAGGACATCTTCAAGAACGCGGGTGCCTTGCAGGACGTTTCCCGTTTCGTCCAGGTTCTGCCCGGTGTCGCGATTGGATCCAACGACTTCCGCAACGACATCATCGTTCGCGGTGGTTCTCCTCTCGAGAATCTCTTTGTTGTCGACAACATTGAGATCCCGAACATCAACTCTTTCGCAAACTTTGCCTCGGCTGGCGGCACGGTTGGCATCCTCGACGCAAACTTAATTGAAGACGTTACGTTTATTACCGGCGGCTTTCCCGCTGCGTATCTGAACCGCACCAGTTCCGTACTCCAGGTCACACAGCGCGAAGGCGACCGCGACAAATTCGGCGGCCGTGCCACGCTCGGTTTCGCCGGTGCCGGCCTTATCCTGGACGGCCCTTTGGGTAAATCGAAAAAAGGCAGCTTCGTAACCAGCTTCCGTCGCACCTTCATCGACCTGTTCACGGACGACATTGGCTTCGGTGGTGTCCCTGTCGCCTACACTTCTAACACTAAGTTGCTTTACGACTTCACACCGCGAGACCGTGTCTGGATTGTCAATCTAACCGGTGTCGATAAAATCCGCCTTGGGCCCACAGGCAGCCAAACCGAGAAAGACCGCGAAGAAGAAGTTACAAACCTCGACATCCGCTACAGTGGACGCCGCAGTGCAACGGGTGTCAATTGGCAGCGCACTTTTTCGGCCCGCTCCATCGGCCTGCTTGGTCTAACGTATTCTTCAGCCAGCAATAGCTCCCGCGTCAAAGACCTTCTGAGCACCTCACGTAACATTCCACTCACGGGCAATCTCGACGACCTGATCGCTCGCAGTCAAACGCTCTATCGCGAAGATTCCAGCGAAGGCGAAACTACCATTAAGTACGACTACACTCGCTATATGGGTGAGTCGCTCAAGCTTCAGGCGGGCGGCAACTTCAAAAGCTTTTCGCTCAACTACAACTCTGATTCGCCTCTCGGCGACGATTCGCCGTTCTCGGTCCGTCCCAACCTCAACCCCTTCAGTCTCAGAGACAAGTTCCGCTCCTACCAGGCGAGCGCCTACACACAGATCTCTGGTGATGTGAAGGGCAGGCTCAGCTACACGGTGGGCGGTCGAGTTGACAAATACGATTTCCTCAACCGCAGCCGCTTCAGCCCTCGCGCCTCGGTCAGCTACAAGATCACGCAACGTCTAAATGCCAGAGCCAGCTACGGCCAATATTTCCAGCAGCCCGCCTTCCTCTTTCTATCGGTCTTCCCACAGAATCGTGGCCTGCTGCCCTGGCGCGCCGATCATTACATCACTGGCCTGAGCTTTCGCTTCAAGGGTGGCCTGCTGCTCTCGGCTGAAGCCTATCGCAAAAACTACAAGGATTATCCTGTAGCCAGCCAGTTCCCTAGCCTGTCGCTAGCGAACGTCGGTGATACCTTCGCTGTTCGCTCGATCCTCTTTCCGCTTGAAAGCGCGGGCCGCGGCTCCAGTCAAGGTCTCGAACTCTACGCAGAAAAACGCTTTGGGGAAAAATGGTTCGCCATCGCCAACATGAGCTTTTCAAAAGCCCGGCAGGCCGGTCTTGACGGTATTCAGCGCCCCTCCTCATTTGATTACAACCGGATCGCAAACTTTACCGGCGGCTACCGGCTTACTCCGAAGTGGGAGCTCTCCGTTCGCGCGGCTTACCTCTCAGGCCGCCCCTTCACACCCTTCGATACGCGCCTCTCTACCCAACAAAGTCGCGGCATTTTCGATCTGGCGCGCATCAACGGCGAGCGTTTGCCCGACTATTTTCGCCTCGACCTCCGTGCCGATCGCCGTTTCACTGTCAGAGGTAAACCAGTGCTCTTCTTCATCGGTGCACAGAATATTACTAACCGATTGAACGTTGCTGGCTATTCCTGGAACCGCCGCACTAACGCGCAGCAACTCAACGACCAGCTTGGGCTCTTTCCAAGCATCGGACTCGACTGGCGCTTCTAATACGCTTTCCTGGCAAGATGCCCGACCGTCGCGACTTCCTGATCGGCCTCATCGCCATGATCCTCTCGACCAAAGGCGGCCCCCGCATAACAAACGTCTCTACCATCTTCAAGCGCGACGACAATGGCTGGGGCAGCATCTGGTTCCATATCGCCAGGTCCAATCCGCAGAACGCCGCCTTTGAAACCGAAGAAGATTCCCTCATCGTCTTCCATGGTCCTCATGGCTACATCTCTCCCAACTGGTACACCACCAATAATGCCGTCCCCACCTGGAACTTCGCTGTAGTCCATGCCAAAGGCAAACCCAAACGCATCGACAACGATGAAGCCTTCGCTACCAACCTTAAAGACCTGGTCGCCGAAAACGAAGGTCATTATGGTGGCGGTGACGTCTGGGATTTCAACAAGCTCCCCGACTCTTACCTCAAAGGCATGCGCCAGGGCATCGTCGCCTATGAAATGAAAATCGAAGCCGTCGAAGGCAAATTCAAACTTGGCCACGATCGCAGCGAAGCCGACCGCAACGGCGTCCTCAAAGGCCTTGAGAAGAAGCAGCAGCGCACAATCCTCGACCTCACCCGCGACTACTACAGCCGCCGCAAAGCATGAACTCAGAAGATATCAAGAACAGAAAATGGACTGAGCAGGAGAAGCAAGCGATTCGCCAGATTGCCAAGGACCAAAGGCTTGGCGACAATTCCAAAATCGATTTTAGCGATATTCCGCGACTCACGAAGCACCAGCTGGCGAACATGATTCCACTCCAGAATTTGAAGAAGAAAGTAGCTGTAAGCGTAAGACTCGACCCCAAGGCAGTCTTCGAAATTGAATCCGATTTCTAGCTCACCAAGTCTCGCAGCACCGCACCGTGCACATCCGTCAGCCTGCGATCAATCCCGTTGTTCCTGTAAGTCAATCGCGTATGATCAATCCCCAACTGATGCAGCAACGTAGCATGCACGTCATAGCAATAAACTGGCTTCTCCACCGCCTTGTAGCTCCACTCATCGGTAGCACCAAAACTCGTACCACCCTTGAACCCACCACCCGCTAGCCACGATGTAAACCCAAGCGGGTTATGATCCCGCCCCAGACTCCCCTGGCTACACGGCATCCGCCCAAACTCCGTCGTCCAGTAAACGATCGTGTCCTCCAGCAGCCCGCGGCCCTTCAAGTCTTTTAGTAGCGCGGCCATCGGCTTGTCCAGCTCATAGGACAGCATCCCGTGATCCTTCTTCAAGTTCTCATGACTATCCCAGTTCCTGCGCGGAAAGCCATTATCTGCCCCACTCCAGATCTGCACAAAGCGGACGCCTCGCTCCACCAGACGCCTTGCCACCAAACAGCGGCGACCCAGGTCCGCTGTTAACGGGTCATCGATTCCATAC
>CAZZGS010000356.1:0-5282 GCA_964653845.1 uncultured Bryobacter sp. | reverse complement strand
GGCTTCTTCAGTGTCGGCCGGTTTTACTGCGGCCAGCCAGTGGCGGGCGCGGTCGATGTATGGTTGCCTTTGAGCTGCAGGCAGGTAGAGGGAGACCGCTCTGATGGCGACGGCTGTGCCGGTGATGTCGGAAGAACTCTGGGGCGGGCGCGTGTCAAAAACGGTCCAATGGCCGTCTGGAAACTGGTTGGCTGCAATGTGGCGGGCGTAGGAGGCCGTAGCCAGGGTTGGTTTGGCACCGGCGGCGTATGCGCCCATCAGCATGGAGCCTTCGCTCATGGATGGGTCGATCAAGTCGTCGATTCGGATGGAGCCGTCGAGGTCTGTGAGGCGCTTGTAGGTGCGGGTGCTGGAGGCGGAGGCGAGTTTTTCGTTAACGGCGATGCCATGGGCTCGAGCGGTGGCAAGGGCCTGGTCACCCTGAGTTTGGTTGTGGCAGGAAAAGCAGGGGTTTTTCCATTGCGCGTTGACCTTCTGGATAAGCGCGATGCTGCGCTCGGCGGCGGCTTTGATCTCGATGTTGGAGGCTGCAAGGGCAAGCAGAAGACTGCTCAGGGGTAGGACGATCACTTTGGGATGGTATCAATGCGCATGAATGCTTGCAATGTTGTGGCCTGACGGATTACTGTATGGCATGGATCGCAGAGACTTATTTCGTGCAGCCGGCATTGCCGCGGTTGCATTCTCAGGCGACGCCCTTCCCCGTTTGCAAGCAGCGTTGGCAGCACAAGGCGGTAAACCCGCCGATTCCCTGGCCGTAGACGAAGACTTCTGGTTTCAGGTGAGACACATGTTCACCGTGGACCGGAATATCATCAACCTGAATAATGGAGGTGTTTCCCCATCCCCCAAGATTGTGATGGAGAGCGAGAAACGCTACCTCGAGATTTCGAATATGGGCCCTGCCCACTTTATGTGGAAGATTCTTGGGCCTGAATTGGAAAGCGTTCGCAGGCGGCTCGCTCAGAGTTTTGGTTGTGATCCGGAAGAGATTGCGATTACGCGCAATGCGAGCGAGGCCCTTGAGATCGTGCAGCTTGGCATGACACTCAATCGTGGCGATGAAGTGCTGACGACGAACCAGGATTATGGCCGCATGCTGACGACCTGGAATCAGCGGGAACGCCGCGACGGAATTGTGTTGAAGCAGATTTCGTTTCCGGTGCCGGCTCCTTCGCTCGACTACCTGGCGGAATTGATTGAGAAGGCGATTACGCCCAAGACCAAAGTCATTCATATTTGCCAAATCACGAATTTGACCGGGCAGATTTTCCCGGTAAAGAAGATTGCGCAGATGGCGCGGGCCCGGGGGATTGAAGTGGTTGTGGACGGGGCTCATGCGTTTGGGCAATTCCCGTTCAAGCGTGATGATCTTGACTGCGATTACTACGGCACGAGTTTGCACAAGTGGATTCTGGCGCCTGTCGGTACAGGATTCCTTTATGTGAAGCGCGACAAGATCAAGAAGATCTGGCCGCTGATGGCGGCACCGGAATCGATGGCCGATAACATCCGCAAGTTTGAAGAGATTGGGACTCATCCGGCCAGCCAGCGGAATACGATTACCGAGGCGTTGACTTTTCATGAGTCGATTGGCGTGGAACGCAAGGCGGCTCGACTGCGCTATTTGCGTAAGCGCTGGACTATGCGTTTGAAAGATTTGCCGGGTGTAACAATGCACACGAGCGATGATCCGGAAATGAGCTGCGGGATCGGGACGGTTGGCTTTAAGGGATTCGATATTCCGAAGCTGGCTGAATACCTGATGGAAAAGCACAAAATCATGGTGGTGCCGATTGTTCGCGGCAAGGAATATGCCGGCCTACGCATCACGCCGAACGTCTATACGACTCTTGAGGAAGTCGACACGTTCGCATCGACGATGGAAGGAATTGTCAAGAAAGGCCCAGAAGTACTGGGCTTAGCTTAAGAATTTACTTGACATGGCCTTATGGAATTTCATAGATTGCCATAAGGCCAATCTTTTGTTAAGGTTGAATTTGTTACTGCTGTCTCCGGCGACGGCAAATTCCAAAGCGGCGGACCAAATTGGATTATGGTTTCGGCCAAATCCGACGATAGGACTGATAAGGACAGCATGGCGTTTAACAGATTATTCATCTCTGCACTGCTAGCACTGCTCGTATTTGCCGCGCCCGGGGTTCTTCGGGCGGCAACGGCAAAGAAGAGTTCAGCAAAGAAGGTGTCCGCTACAAAGCGAGTGACACCAACGAGAATCTCTCCAGCGAAAACGCGTTTCACTGCTGCAACGAAAAAGTCGCCAATACTGAAGAAGGCTTCGTTGACTAGTAGACGTGCTCCCCTTTCTCGCTTTCGGCAACGGAATAGCCCCTATGCGGGATTTTGGACGGTGCCAAATTTTGCCGATGCCACCGACGGCGATGTGATCGACGGGGAAGACCTGACGATTCGCCGGGCGGCGGTGGAAGCGCTGAACGGGTTGAATGGTGCAGTGGTGGTTTCTGATGCGACTAATGGCCGGATTTTGAGCATGGTGAACCAGAAGCTGGTTTTACAGAATGGGTTTCAGCCTTGTTCGACGATCAAGATTCTAGCTGGTGTGGCCGGGGTGATGGAAGGCGAATACAACCGTGACAAGGTAGTGAAGCTGGGCCGCCGGGATTATCTCGACATGACCACCGCAATGGCCCGCAGCAACAATCCTTATTTTGCTTCAATCGGCAAGAAGCTTGGCTACGAGAAGATTTCCTACTATGCGAAGCTGCTTGGTTTGGGTGAGACGGCCGGCTTGAATATTCCTGGAGAACAACCCGGGATTTGGCCTGGCAAGGAAGTACCGAGCGGGATTGGCATGATGACGAGCTTTGGAGATGGTATCAATCTGACCCCGCTACAATTGAGTTCTATCCTGACGACAGTGGCTAATGGCGGGACGATGTATTACCTGCAGTATCCGCGCACGCAGGCCGAGGTCGAGACTTTTGTACCGCAAGTGCGAAGGAAGATCGACAACATCGCGACTGCAATCCAGGAGATTCGTCCGGGGATGGAAGGTTCTGTGAATTTCGGATCTGGACGCCGGGCCGGGTATGAAGACCATGAGCCGATTTTCGGCAAGACTGGAACCTGCACGCACTCGGATCACAAGACGCATCTGGGTTGGTTTGGAAGCTTCAACGAAGTTGGCGATCGGAAGTTGGTAGTTACGGTATTGTTGACCGGCGGCAAGCTTGTGAGTGGGCCGGTGGCAAGCGGTGTTGCGGGTCAGGTGTTCCGCAAGCTGAATGAATCACGCTACTTTGCTTCGAACCCGCAGATAGTCTCTCCGAATGCGGTGATTGCCCGCGAGGCTATTCCGGCATATATGCCGGAGAACTAGAAAATAGAAAAGCTGTTGAGAAGCCGGTCGCCCTGCGACCGGCTTCTTGCATTTTAGGCGCGACTTTTCTTGTTGACTATATGATTGAATGAGCATATAGTTTAACCATGAAGAGCATGATCCTTGTGCTTCTGGCTGGCGGTGCAGTCCTTGGGGCTGCTGAGCTATTGACGCTGGCGGATGCGGTGAGACGGGCGGTAGCGAGCCACCCGAATGTTGAATCTGCGAAAGCGATGTTGAAGGCATCGGCCGAGAGGATTCCTGAGGCCAAGGCAGGGTATTTGCCGAGAGTCGACTATCAGGAAAGTTGGGTACGTTCGAACAACCCGGTCTTTGTGTTTGGATCTTTGCTGACACAGCGCCAGTTTGGGCTCCAGAATTTTGCCATTGATTCCTTGAACCGGCCTGACTTTTTGAACAACTTCCAATCGCTTGTAAGTGCCGAGCAGGTTCTATGGGATGCGGGGCGAACTCGTAAGGCTGTGGAAATCGCTGAGACGGGCAGGAAGGCATCGCAGGTGAGCCTGAGGCAGGTTGAGCTTGCGATGGCCAGCCGAGCAGCCAGAGCCTATCTGGATGCTCAATTGACCCGGGCTGCGATTCCGGTGGCTGAGCAGGCGGTGAAGGCGGCTGAAGCGGATTTGCGGCAGGCCGAGGCAGTGCGCGATGTGGGGCGTTCTACGGCAGCGGATGCATTGTCGGTGAGAGTGCATTTGGCGGGGATGCAGGAGCAATTGTTGCTGCGCAGGGCTGAGGCGAAAATTGCGGAAGCAGTGTTGGGAGAGTTGGTTGGGGCGGCTGAAGATGTTTCGTTTGAATTGACGACCGGAATGAGTCTTCTTGTGAAGAAGATCGAGACTGGTGTGGCGGAACGGCCTGAGGTGGAGCAGCGGAGATTGCAGGTGGATGCAGCCCGGCAGCAGGGCGAGATGGCTCGGTTGGCGTACCTGCCGCAGGTGGGATTGAGAGTGGGGTTTGAGGCTGACCGGCAAAGGTTTGTGACGCGGGCCGGAGCGAACTGGATGGCGGGGGTGACGTTTCGCTGGACACCTTATTCAGGTGGAGCGGATCGGGCTCGGGTACGGATGGCGGTAGAGACACAGCGTGCAGCCGAGGCTGGTGAGAAGGCGATGCAGCGGCAGGTGAAGGTTGAAGTGATGCAGGCGGAGACGATGCTTGAGATGAGTAGAGCGCGGGTTGAGACGGCAGAGTCTGCGATTGCCGCAGGAGAAGAGAGCTTGCGGATTACGAGGGATCGCTATGAAGCTGGGCTCACGAATGTGACCGAGCTTTTGCGGACGGAGACTGCGATGACTGAGGCGCAGTTGCGGCTGCTGGTGGCGCAACACGGGGTGCGATCGGCGCAGCTGAATCACGCTGCGGCACTTGGCAAATTAGGACCTGATTCGGAGGTATTGCAGTAATGAAACACATACTGTGGGCATTGATTTTAATCGCTTCCTGCTCGACGCAGCATGAGAAGAAGGAGGCTGTTGCGGCTGCGCCAGTGAAGGTGGGCGTGGCCGTTGTTGGAGGCGGGGTGAGTGCTTTGAGCGCAAGGGCCAGTGGCACCGTTGAGGCGCGCACTCGCAGTGTGATCGCGGCGCAGGTGATGGGCGTGGTGCGGCAGGTGATGGTTGAGCCGGGGCAGAGTGTGCGAGCGGGGCAGACGCTCGTTGTGATTGATTCGCAGCAGTTGCAGGCCGGGGCGGCGCAGGCTGAAGCCGCCCGGCTTGAGGCGCGCAGTTCGTTGCCTGAGACAATGGCAGGGATTGAAGCTGCCCGGACGCAACTGGATTTAGCTCGATCCACCCAGGGGCGATTGAGAAAACTGTTTGACCGGAAATCGCTGGCGCAGCAGGAGATGGATGAGGCCGACGCGAGGGTGAAGCAGGCTGAGTCGGCTGTGGCGATGGCGCAG
>CAZZGS010000355.1:3094-5287 GCA_964653845.1 uncultured Bryobacter sp. | reverse complement strand
GCCTGACCCGTCCCTATGCATTTCATTGGCATTTTTGCCAGTTTTTCGCGAAACAGCCGCCAACCATCCATAGCGCTTTCTTCAGTCCAGCGCCGCATATCTACGGCTAACCCGCTCATAAAAAGCGCTTACCCAGAGTTACTTCGCTCGCTAAGATTTCAAACTCTCTCCCCTTTGCGGCCCAAATTTTCCGAAAAACGCAAAGGGCCAGGTCAACTTCAAGCCACAAACCGCGCCGTCTCATGCCCAATATCGGGCCAGCACCCGCCGCGAATTGATTTCTAACCACACCTTCTCACAATGGATTGTCTCAACCTAGGGCTTTATCATCCTCAAAATTGGGCAGTGCAATTGAGATCTACGTCGCCGGTTTCCACCCTGGATTTGTCGCCAGTCTGACGCGTCACTGTGCTTTTTATTGGCATTTCTGCTGTTTTCCTGCGAACCAACCGCCAGCCATCCATAGCGAGCTTCTTCAGTACAGTGCTGCTTATGTACGGCTAACTCGTTGATAAAATGACCTTTGCCCAGATTTACGTCGCCAACTACGATTCCAAACTGCCTCCCCTCTCGAGCCCAAATTTCCCGAAAAACCCAAAGGGACGAGTCAACTTCAAGCCGACACCCCCGCCATCTCATTCCAAATCACTGCGCCAGGATGACTGACACCTTGGCCAAACGTGCGGCGACAGCCTCATGGACGGCTGACTCCTAATACAAAATGCATGCACCATTTGCTATCATGCATGCATGAGTCGGCCATCAAATTCGTCGCTTGTCCACTACACGATCCGTGGTGTTCCGCCAGAGGTGGACTGCGCCCTTCGCTTGAAGGCCGCCCAACGGAAACAGAGTCTGAACCGAGTGGTGCTCGACGAGTTGACTCGCGCAATGATTGGCCGGTCGATCAAAGCTGATTTCTCAGATTTGGTTGGACAATGGACTCCAGACCCGGCCTTCGATGAAATAGTTGCTTCCCAGCGTCAGATCGACCCTGAGAAGTGGTGAAGCGATTCCCGGTGATAAAGCTGGTTTGGCTCACGGCCAAGAAAGAAGCGGCCCAATGAGGCTTGCGCTTGACACCAACCGGCTGACCGATCTTTTTCAGGGGGACGCGAAGCTCGCAGAGTTCCTTGGTGGGGGTGACGAGGTCTGGATTCCCTTCGTCGTGCTTGCAGAGATGAAGGCGGGTTTTCTCGGAGGTACGCGTCAAATCCAGAATGCCGCCCTTCTATCGAATCTGCTGAGTCGCGAGACTGTAGCAATTCTGTATGTAGATCGGGAAACAACCGAACAGTACGCCCGCTTGTTCGTACAGTTAAAACGCGCCGGTACGCCCGTGCCGGATAACGATCTGTGGATCGCAGCGCTTGCCATTCAACACGATCTAACCCTGATCACCCGGGATCGCCACTTCGACAAAATCCCCCAATTACGCCGGACATTGCCGCTGTGAGTGATCGCCCGCTGCATCCACAAAGTTATTGAATCCGGCGAAATCTTCGATTCCATGACAGCCTCTGGGCTAGGATTTGGTACCGATTTGGTACCAGCCTGACGCGTCCCTGTGCATTTTATTGGCTTTGTTGACTGTTTTCTCCAAGATAGCCGCCAACCGGACAAAATAAACTTCTTCATCGCAGCTATGCTGATCTGTGGATAAGCGATTGATAATAATAACTTTAAGGCCCGCTTGCATCGCCATGTGACTTATCTCTCTGGCCTTCGGTCCGAGTCTAGATTTCCCGAAAAACGCAAAGGAACGGGTCAACTTCAAGCAGGCAACCGCGCTATCTCATACCAATACTGTGCCAGCGATCTATGCACCAATACCGTGATCCACAGCACCAGGCGCGTCATCGAATGCACTCTTAACCCACCTGCGATTAGGTCGCAGCCATTAACGGCAAAGGCAACCTTAACAGCAAATCGCAGCAACGGGGGCTTCTCCCCGTCTCACATGGGTGTGGACACTCCGGCACATTGCTAACAAAAGTTTCCAATCGCATGGGCTGCGCATTGTTGGATTTGTCTTCTTCTTCCTTCTTGTCAGTCGGCCGCCCTCCCAAAATCCACGTTCACGAAAATCCAAAATCTATTTCTCCTTTCCTTCCTACCTCTTCCCGCCTACCTGCCCGAACCCGCTCGCCCTAACTGCCATCTTCAATCGGGGCAGGGCCCGCGCCGCCCCAC
>CAZZGS010000355.1:0-3084 GCA_964653845.1 uncultured Bryobacter sp. | reverse complement strand
CCACCGGTTCTTTGACAATTTGCCCAAGGCTTTACCCTCCACGGGAGACCACGCCACACGTGTGTCTCCCGGTATTCCATCCGCTTCGATTCCCCCCGAATAGTGAAAATTCCGTAGAAGAGAATCTAACCCGACTCCGGATTATCTGTTTTAAAATCAAGCGGATGGAATGCCTCTTATGTCGCATTTGTCGCCAACCTGTTACCCTCTAACCTAGTGGCAATCATCTCTCCCGCCCGCCGCGCCGCCTTTGATTGTCTGCGCCGCGTCCATGGTGGCGGTCATTCCGACACCCTGCTCTACGAGCTCTCCAAGCCCCTCGCAACCCGCGATGCCGCCCTCGCACATGAAATCGTCTACGGCGTTCTCCGCTATCAGAACCAGCTCGACTGGCTCGCCCAACACTTCTCTGGCCGCCAGATCCTCACCGTCGATGAACCCACCGCCATCCTCCTCCGCATGGGCCTCTACCAAATGCGCTATCTCGCGCGCATTCCTCCTCATGCCGCCGTGATGGAAGCAGTCGAACTTGCCAAACGCTCCAACAAACGCGCTGCCGCCGGTCTGGTCAACGCGGTCCTCCGCAAGGTCCACAAGCGCGTCCTCGGTTTCCCTGACCCCACCATCGAGCTCTGCCTCCCCGAATGGCTCTACAAAAAATGGGTCAAACAATTCGGAGCCGACCTCACCCGCACCATCGCCCTCGCCTTCCTCCGTGCTCCAGAAAAAGGAATGGACCCCGGTGCCCGCTCTATCGTCCCCCACCTCAACTTGCAACCCGGCAACACTTATCTCGACCTCTGCGCCGCCCCCGGCAACAAAACCTGGCAGGCCCTCAAGACTGAAAACCTCAAGCCCATCGCCTGCGATCGCAGCTTCAAGCGACTCCTGCCGCTGCAACAGATCGGCATTCCCCTGGTTCACCTCGATGCCGCCTTCCCGCTGCCCTTCAACAGGCAATTCGACCGTATTCTCGCTGATGTTCCCTGCTCTGGAACCGGCACCCTCGGCCGCAATCCCGAAATCAAATGGCGACTCACCCCTGAAGAATTCGAACGCCAGTCGAGCCGCCAAAAGGACATCCTCAAGAACGCGATCAATGCCCTCGCCCCCGGAGGCACCCTCGTTTATTCGACATGCTCACTCGAAAAAGAAGAAAATGAAGAGGTAGTCCGCGCCGTCTGTGGTGATATGCCGGTTCAGATGCATCGCCGTATCCCCGGCCTCGACCCCGGCGACGGATTCTTCGCCGCAGTTATCCAGAAAAACTCATGAGCCACGAAATCCAGATCCTGCCCAGCCTCCTTTCCGCCGATTTCACGCGCCTCGGCCAGGAAATTGCCACCGTCAAATCCGCCGGCACCACCATGCTCCACTACGACGTCATGGATGGCCGCTTTGTCCCCAACATCTCAATGGGCCTGCCGATCCTTGAAGCCATCCGCAAAGTCACCAAGTGCTGGCTCGATGTCCACCTTATGATCGTCGAACCCGAGCGCTACGTCGAAGCTTTCCGTGCAGCCGGTGCAGATTCCATCTCCGTCCATCAGGAAGCCAGTCCTCACCTCCACCGCACACTTTCGCTGATCCAGTCCACCGGCGCCAAGGCCGGCGTGGTTCTCAACCCCGCCACTCCTGTCCATACTTTGGATGATGTTCTCTGTTTGGCAGACTTCGTGCTAGTCATGAGTGTCAACCCTGGTTATGGTGGCCAAAAGTTTATTCCCGCTGCGCTACACAAGATCCGTCAACTCGACCAGATCCGCCGCCAGCGTAACCTTAACTACTGCATTGAGGTCGATGGCGGCGTCGACATGTCCAACATCCTCGAAATTTCCGAGGCTGGTTGCGACTGGTTTGTCGCCGGTTCGTCCGTCTTTCGCAGTGAATCTCCGGCCACAGCCGTGCGCGATCTCCACACTCGCGCCGCCTCCGGTAGACAACTGCTCGCCTAAAGCTCTTCCTAAGAGTTAAACTACGAGAGGTACATTGATGCGATCTTTTTACGTCGTTCGCCTGAGCGGTTTGGTGTTGCTCACGGTCCTTCTGGCCCTTTCATCGGGTTGCCGGAAGCGCAAATACGAAAACCCCATCACCAAAGACACACAGCAGCCTGACAAGGTCTTATACGATAAGGCCGTCGGCGACATCGAGCGTGGCCGCTTCGAAGTCGCTCGCCTCACGCTGCAAACCCTGATCAACACTTACGACACCAGCGAATTCCTCGCCAAGGCCAAACTCGCCATCGCCGATAGCTGGTTCCGCGAAGGCGGCGGCAATGGTCTAGCCCAGGCCGAAGCCGAATATAAGGACTTCATCCTCTTCTACCCGACGATGGAAGAAGCAGCCGAATCGCAAGAGAAGGTCTGCATGATCCATTACAAACAGATGGAGAAGGCCGATCGCGACAACATGCACGGCCTGCGCGCCGAAGACGAATGCCGGCAGTTGCTGATCCAGTTCCCGAATTCGAAGTTCGCACCGCGCGCCTCCCAATTTATTCGCAACATCCAGGAAGCCCTCGCCGAAGGTGAAATGCGCGTCAGCGACTTCTACTACAAGAAACAGTCCTGGGCTTCAAGCTCCAATCGCCTCCAGGCGCTGACTGACCAATATCCGCTTTTCTCGCGCGCCGACGAAGCCCTCTTCAAAATGGGTGACGCCTACACCAAGATGGGCCCCCGCTTCAAAGACCGCTCGGGAAAGGCCTACGCCAAGCTCCTTCGCGAATACCCGCTTAGCACTTACGCCGATGATGCCAAGCAGCGCTTGCAGGAGATGGAAATGGCCGTCCCTGAAGCCGACCCCAAGGCTGTGGCCCGCATGAAGTACGAAGCTGAAAACCGCACCAAGACCGGCATGATGGCCCCCGTCGGCAACATGCTTAAGCGTGGTCCCGACGTACACATGGCAGCTAAGACCGGTGACCCCGCCATGGCCGCTCTCCGCCCCACGATTCCGGTCAATATTCCGATCCCCATTGCCGCCGACACTGGCACCACGGATGTTACGGTGTCAACTGTGCCTGACGGCTCCACTCTCGACAGCAGCCCCGACGCTCGCCTGAACAAGCCTGCCGACCCA
>CAZZGS010000354.1:1946-5294 GCA_964653845.1 uncultured Bryobacter sp. | reverse complement strand
GTAGAGAGTTCCCTGCCCGTCTACAGCAATCGCACCAGGGGAGTTAAGGCGTGCGGATAGACCATCCTGCCCGTCTCCGCTGTTGCCTCGAATTGAAGATCCGGCCACGGTGGCGATGCGCCCTCCAGGGGCGAATCGCCGGACGCGGTTCTGACCCCGTTCGGCAACATAGATATTGCCTTCGCGGTCGAGAGCGAGACCAGAGGGAGCCGCGAGACTGGTTTGCAGGGCCAGGCCGCCATCGCCTGAGAATTCGTTTCGGCCTGTTCCGCCGACGGTCTGGATCGCACCGCCTGGAACAAAGACTCTTACTCGCTGGTTGCCGGTATCGGACACATAGACGTTGTCGAAGGCGTCTACTGCCAGGTAGGTTGGAGTGTTGAGGGAGGCTTGGGTGGCAAGGCCGCCATCGCCGCGAAAGCCCGCTTCGCCCGATCCTGCCACCGTTGAGATGGAGCCATCGGGGCGAACACATCGGATACGGTGATTTCCGGTATCGGTGAAATAGAGATTGCCTTTGGAATCAGCTGCAACGCCGACCGGCCGATTGAGCCTTGCGGCCAAAGCAGGACCGCCATCGCCGCGATAGGTTGCGAAGTTGTTGCCGATCAGAATCTCGATCAGGCCTTGTGGATTGACGCGGCGAAGCCAAGTGGACCCGGCCGTTACGATGTTACCGAAGGGGTCGACGGCGACGTCACGGCCACCTGGGGGCAGGATGGTGGACTTGCCCTGAGCATCGAGCTGCCACAAGAAATCGCCTCTGGTGTCTGCGATGAGAAGGCTTCCGTCAGAGCGCCGGGCCAGGCCCACAGGCCTATCCAGTGGCATCTCTTTAGATGCGGCAGCCAGAATATCAACGCGGCCATCGCGCCTGATGCGACGCACGCGGGCATTGCCGCTGTCGGCGACCAGAATATTGCCCTCAGCGTCGAGGGCGAGGCCAGCGGGAGAGTTGAGTTCAACCGCAGTGAGCGGAAGGCTGGTCAGGCTGCCATCGGGTCGCAATTCGAGGACTCGATTTGCGCCAAAGTCTGAAATAAACAGGGACCCAGAGGCGGTGGCCAAGACGTTGCGAGGTGCAATCAGACGGACTTCTTTGGGCGGGATTAGCTGGCCTGCTGCGGGTATATCTCGAGTTCCGCCACCGACTATGGTTTCGATCTGCCCGTTGCGGGAAATCTTTCTGACTCGGGCGTTTCCGAGGTCGGCAAAGATCAGATCACCGACTGGGTTCACGGTGAGTCCATAGGGAGTGTTCACCCTGGAGCGGGAACTGGGGCCAGTGTCGCCGGAAAAGCCCGGGAGGCCATCGCCGGCAAGAGTTGTAATGAGTCCTGAGCGGTCCACACGGCGTACGCGATGATCGTCGGCATCACTGAGGTATACATTGCCCAGCGCATCCGTGGCGACACCCTGGAGGAAGCGGATGGATGCATCTGAGGCGCGTCCGCCGTCGCCGGCATTAGTTCCACCGGCGATCGTGCGCATCTTCCAGGGCTGCTGAGCCGTGAGCACGGCAGCAAAACTCAGTAAAAGACAGTACCTCATATGGAGTAGTGTGTCGAGCTAAGCAAAAATCGCCAAAATTTTGTCATCACATTCGCGCTCATGGCTCGATAAGGCTCTTAACGGAAAACAATCTAGAACAATGAAACGCTTAAGCCTGGCCCTTGTGGCAGCCTGCGTTTCTTTCGCTGCCATTGCGAATGCGGAAGAACTGCGGCTGAAAACACGAATTATCGATGCAGAGTTAGAAAATCCTACAGCGCTCAAACTGAGGGCAGCGACGGCGAATCCGCGCAGTATGAGCGGCAGCCGCTGGCACTGGCTGGTGCAGTTTAAATCTGCTACGCCTGATTTGAGCACCTGGATAGTGCGTGGGGCAAAGGTTCTTTCGAGTGTTCCGGTAAACGGATTTATCATCGCCGCGCCACAGGAGATGTCCTGGGAGGGGCTGGAATTCGCTTATCGATCAGCGATCGAGGCTAGTGACAAGATGAGTCCTCAAATCACGACAGCGGAGCTTGTAACGGGTGATCCGATTGCGGCACCTGAGCGCAATCTGGTGATCCTCCACTTTCACAAGGATGTTGAAAGTTGGGAAGCGGATGGAATTCTCGATGCCGAAGGGGTGACGGCGCTGAAGAATGGATCACTGAGCACGGAGGATCGCCTGGCTGAATTGACTTTTTCGCAGGTGGCAGCGCTTGCGCTGTGGGATGAAATCGAATATGTGTTCCCTGCCCCGCAGGGATTGAAAGATGGAGAGCTATATATGTCTTGCGGTGGCGTCTTGAGCGCCGGTTACGAAGTAGCGATGCTGGCTGCCAGCTTTGGAGAGGGCTGGGATGGACCGGGCCGCGGCCAGGCCAGCATCAGCTATTCGTTTGGGGGCCTGGGTACACGGACGGATCCAGGACAGACGAGGGCAGAAGTTCGCCGGGCGCTGAGTGAGTGGTCGCGTGTTGTAGCAGTGAGCTTTACCGAAACGACTGTGCGAAATTCAGCGCGCAACATCGACGTTCTTTTTGCCACTGGCCAGCATGGAGATCCCTTTCCTTTTCTGAATGGATCTACCGTTCTCGGTCACAGCTTTTATCCTGCCCGGCCAAACCCTGAACCGATCGCTGGCGACATTCACATCAACGACGCCTGGGGATGGTCGATTGGCGGGCAGTGGGATGTCTTTAGTGTTGTGCTGCATGAGATTGGCCACTCACTAGGGATTGGCCACACCGATACGCCTGGGTCTGTGATGTATCCGTACTATCAAAAATCCGAAAGCCTCAAGCAGCCTGATATTGACTCGATTCGACAGATATACGCAGAGGCCAGATCGTCGACTGCGGCACCGCTAGCGATTGCGATTTCGAATCCGGCCGAGGGCAGCCGCCTGAGTGCAGTGACGGTGAACCTGGGCGGAACCATCGTGAGCGGCGCAGCCGGTTTGCGAATTGGCTATCTCAATGAGACATCAAACCTGCGGGGCAACTGCATTATCAACAGCATTAATACAACATTCAGTTGTGCAGCCATTCCGCTAGTGGCTGGAGCGAACCGACTGCGTATCGAAGCCACGCTCAACACCGTAACAACAACTGCACTGCGGAGTCTTATTCTCGACTCAAACGCGGATGTGCAGGTGAGAATCACATCGCCGGCAAACAGTGGCCAATCGACAAGTGCCAGTGAGATTCGTATTGAGGGCATAGCGAGTCACGCGGGAGGAATTGCGTCTGTCCAGTGGGCGACGAACCGATCTCGGAGAGGCTCGGCAACCGGCCTTGAATCCTGGAGCGCAGTGATTCCGCTTGAAACTGGCAGCAACGAAATCTCGATCACTGC
>CAZZGS010000354.1:0-1936 GCA_964653845.1 uncultured Bryobacter sp. | reverse complement strand
CGAAAGAACAGCCCCGGCTGCACCGCAGCCGCCGGCAAATCCTGGAGGGGATACGGTACCACCACGCATGACAATCCAACAACCGATAGGAAACTTCATTATTACGAGTGCATCAAGGCTTACATTCCGCGGCACTGCTTCAGATAACATTGCAGTGAAACAAGTCACCTGGACTAACTCCGCAGGAGACCAGAGCGGAGCGGCTGTAGCCAACAATTCGACCAGCAGTACGAGTTGGTCCTTCGATGTCAATATTGCTGTCGGCTTCAATGCAATCCAGGTGCGAGCCTGGGATTCTGGCGGCAACTCAACACTTTATAGCACTACGGTTCGGCGCTACTGAGGGCACCTCGATTAAGCTGTAGCGATGAGCAAGATTCGTACCGCTACAGTTGTCGGCTCCGGCCAGATGGGGCCTGGCATCGCCAGTACACTCGCCTTGGGTGGGGTAAAGACGACGATCTATGGACGCACAGAGGGCAGAGCCTGGAATGGCCTTTATGCCGCGCGGGAACACCTGCTGCTGCTTGAGCAGAACGAGATCATCACCACCGCTCAATCGAACCGTGGGATTGAGCTGCTTGACGCCAGTCATCACTTTGAAGAGGCCCTCGCCGGTCGAGATCTGGTGATTGAATCCATCCCGGAGAATATGCAGCTGAAGCAGGAGTGGATTGCGAGTGTAGAACCGATTGTTGGCCCAGAGTGCTGGATCACATCGAATACGAGTGGCATGAGCATTACCGAGATGAGTTCCAAAGCCATACACCCGGAACGCATCTGTACGACTCATTTCTGGAACCCGGCCCATTTGATGCCGCTGGTGGAGATTGTTCGTTCGCCGAGTACGTCTGAACACGTTGTGCAGGGGTTGAAGGAATTACTTGAGCGTTGCGGCAAGGTGCCTGTTGTGGTGAAGAAAGACCGTCCGGGCCAGCTTGGCAATCGGTTGCAAATGGCAATGGTGCGCGAGGCGGTGAACATCATTGCCGAGGGCATCGCCGATGTTGAAGATGTGGACCGCGCAGCGAGCCTCGGCTTCGGGCTGCGATTGCCTGTTTACGGGATTTTTGAACATCAGGATTTAGTTGGTCGTGATGCCTTCACGGTCTGCGACTACGTTTCGAAAGATCTCTACAACGAGCCTGGTGCGCCGCCACTCTACAAACTGATGAGCGAGAAGGGTAGCCTTGGCACCGGCCCGGGGAAGGGTTTCCACGACTGGACGAAGAAAGATCCTGATCAGGTGCGCAACCGGCGAGACCGTTGGCTGCGTGAGTTTCTCAAGAGCCCGTACGGGGAGATGATCCGGCCGAAGTAGATTATTTTTTGATTGAAGCGGTCAATCGAGAACAGATGTAACGCTGTTGTGGTTGAGGTGAGATTCGCAGCATGGCAATTATTCGGGAACCGATCAAGAAACCAACAAATACTTCCGATGGCCGGTGGGGACCTAACGATGGGTCTCCCAAGAACAAGGCTTTTTTCTATTTCGTCAAAGATGGGGACAATTGGGGCACTGTAGCCCAAGCCGACGGATGGTCTGACGCGAAGGCATTCGTGCGATTCAACTTCGGGACTGACGATCCTCTCGAAGTGAACTGGTATTTAAAGAACTATGTTGGGTGTAAGCTGCAGACGGCTGACAAGAACAACTACAGGTTTTCGAGTGGATGCCCACCCGGTTACATTTTTACGCGCAAGAATCTGCAGCCTGCGAATCAACCTATCGGCAATGGGCCACCAATGCCTGATTTACCACCAATCGACAAAGAGGGCAAGCTAAAGGAAGTGTATGGCCCGCCCAAGTCCTGGTTCGTTGCCGGGGTCAAGGTTGGTGGGATGGCGGGGCCGTTTGGTGGCGACGTGATTTGCCTTGTGGGGGTCTCGATGTCGGGCTACCTCGAAGGTTTCAATACGATCGCCTATACAACTC
>CAZZGS010000353.1:0-5305 GCA_964653845.1 uncultured Bryobacter sp. | reverse complement strand
GCCTGGCGATGCTCGCAAGAAGGCCACAAGGTCTATTGCACACCCGGAAACCCCGGTATCGCTCAAGTCGCCGAATGCATCCCGCTCGCCGAACAAACTCCCGAGCTTTTCCTGCAGGTGGCCAATTTGGTGAATGCCGATCTCACCATTGTTGGCCCGGAAGCGCCGCTAGTATCAGGTATTGTCGATCACTTCGAGGCTCATGGCCGCCGCGTATTCGGCCCCACCAGCCGGGCTGCACAACTTGAGGGCAGCAAAGCCTTCTCCAAAGAGTTTATGGCGCGGCATGGAATCCCAACCGCGCGTTTCCAGGTTTTCGACTCTCTCGACGAAGCCAAGGCCGCTCTTGCTCGCTTCGACTATCCCGTCGTGCTTAAGGCCGATGGCCTCGCTGCCGGAAAAGGTGTTGTAATTGCCAAATCCAAAGCAGAGGCAACGCAGGCGCTCGAAGATCTATTCTCTGGCGCGCTCGTTGGAGCGGCCGGTTCGCGCGTTCTGATCGAAGATTTCTGGCGCGGTGAAGAAGTCAGCTTCATTGCCATCTGCGACTACGATACGGCGCTACCACTGCCTCCCACCCAGGACCACAAGAACATCTTCGATAACGACGAAGGCCCCAACACCGGTGGTATGGGCGCCTATTGTGACGATCGCATCCTCACCGCCGATCAAAAGGCCCATGTCCTCGAACACATCATCCTCAAGACTCTCCGCGGCATGGCCCATGAAGGTGCTCCTTTCCGCGGTTTCCTCTACGCCGGCTTGATGATGACTCCGGATGGCCCCAAGGTTCTCGAATACAACGTACGCCTTGGAGACCCGGAAACCCAGGCCTTGCTCTACCGTATCGAAGGAGGCTTTGTGCAAACCATTCTGGCCGCTACCAATCGACAGCTGCCTTCGGCAAAACTGCAGCTCAGCGACGGCGCAACGGCCTGTGTTGTGATGGCCGCTCACGGCTACCCGGCCAAAGTCCGAACCGGCGACGAAATACAAGGTATCGAAAAAGTAAAAGGCGCCACCGTCTTTCAGGCCGGTACCCGAATCGACAATGGCGCTCTAGTCACTGCTGGCGGACGCGTTCTTGGCATTACTGCCTCTGGCCAGGATCTCAAGACTGCTCTGAACCATGCCTATGCCGCAGTCGAAAACATCAGCTTTGATGGCATGCAGTTCAGAAGAGATATTGGCCAAAAGGGACTAAAACGCTACACTGTTTAATAAGTGGGGACGTAGCTCAGCTGGATAGAGCGTCCGCCTCCTAAGCGGAAGGTCGGCAGTTCGAATCTGCCCGTTCCCACCACTTACCTCTCGAACGGCCAATCGATCGAAGACTATTTCAGTCCTTTGCGATAGACCAGCTCGAAGCCAGGCTTGCTGCCATAGGACAAAAAGCTGGAGTTGCGCGTGACGCTGTCCCAAAAACCGCGCGTTCCTCATCGGCTTCGTCGATTTCCCCAACCAAAGGTTCTTTGATTCCAGCCTGAAAAACCCTAATCTCGGTGCCACTCTTCAGTGCCTTTACCTTAGACCAGACGTCCTCGCCCGCGAAGCATTACAAAATCAAAAAGAAACCAACCAGAATTGCTCTCATGAGCACATCATAGCCCCGGCAACAACTCTCCGCACCCCCCTTCCAATGCCGCAAACTTAGGTACCAACCTCAAGACCAAATGCCTAAACGTAAGTGCTTAGTAGGTATATTTTCCTGTTGTTTCTAAAAGGCCCCTGGACCTACCATCGCTTTCAAGCGTTATGGTACGAAAATACTGGCAACAAACACCACTCCTGATTCTCGCGCTCGCCCTGCCCATCGCCGCGCAAACCGTCACAATCTCACCGATCTCGACCACCGTCGTTATCGTCTCTACTCGACAATTCACCAAATCCGTCACTGGCAATGCCAACACCAATGTTACTTGGGCCGTCAATGGTATTACCGGAGGTAACACCACGGTTGGAACGATCTCCATCAGCGGCCTCTACACTGCACCTGCCTCAATACCCCCAAATCCGGCAACCATCAAAGTTCGCGCAATCAGTGTCGTCGACACCACCAAATTTGCCGAAGCCAATGTCAGCCTCCAAAACCCAACTCCCACCATCTCCACGGTAGATCCAACAGATCTTAATATCGGTAATACAACGCTGATCGTCAAAGGCACCAAATACTTCGCTGGTTCAACCATCCTCCTCCAGAACACCGCTGTCACAACTCAATTCATCAGCTCAACCGAACTGCGGGCTGCTGTGAGTTTGCCCAATGCGCAGCAGTATTGCGTCATCGTCCAGAACCCCGCGCCTGCGACAGCAAACTCAGCGCAGAAGTGCTTTACCGTCCGTGCAGCGATCACGGTTAGCACCTCGCCACTTACAGCTACAGTTCGCGGAGGCGCAACTCGCATCTTCACCGCAACGGTAAGAAACACAATCACCACAACAGTCGAATGGATGGTTAATGGTGTCGTTGGCGGAAATGCCACCACCGGCACCATTGCCAGCGACGGTACCTTCACCGCACCACTGAACATTGCAGCAGTCAACGGCTCTGTCAAGGTAGGTGCACGCAGCGTCAAAGATCCGAATGCGAAAGGCGAATCTACAGTCACACTGCAAAACCCCGTGCCCACGATCACTTCGGTCAACCCGGCAATAATCCCTCTCGGCAACGCAAACTTCGCAATCAACGGAAATGGCTTCGCACCAGGTGCCACTGTGAATGTCGGTGGAGTCCCAATGACGGCTACGGTCAACTCACTCACACAGATCTCCGTATCCGGACTCACCAAAGCAACACCAGGAGGCATAGCTGCGATCACGGTTTCTAACCCCGCACCCGGCCCCACCACCTCTGCGCCCCTCATCGCAAACATCTCACCGGCCAACCCCAAGGTCTCTTACCCGGCAGCCAAGCGCTTCCTCGAACAAGCCACCTGGGGCGCTTCCCCCACTGAGATCTTTCGAGTGATGCAGCTCGGCTTTGACGATTGGCTCACTGAGCAGAAGAACCTGCCCAGTTCCAATTACTCGATGCCCACCCCCAACGGTGTCATCCCGGTTTACGACTTGCAGGCAGAGTTTTTCAACAACGCCATGAAAGCGCCAGACCAGCTTCGTCAACGTGTCGCCTTCACGCTTCACAAGACAATGGTTGTCTCCGCTGTCGAAATCGACGACACACACTATCTGGTTCCTTACCACCGCGTCCTGCTCGGCAATGCTCTGGGGAACTTTAAAACTCTGCTCAAGGAAATGACCCTCGACGTCGCCATGGGCGAATACCTCGACATGGTCAACAACGACAAGGCCAACCCGGCCAAAGGTCTTGAGCCCAATGAAAACTATGCCCGCGAAGTCATGCAGCTTTTCTCACTCGGTACCGTTTTCCTTCGCGCCGATGGCTCTCCCTTACGTGACCCGAATGGCGTGCCATACCCCTCTTACACGCAGAACGACGTATTGGAGTTATCCCACGTCTTTACCGGCTGGACTTATCCCCCGGGCAAGGGCATAGGCTCTAACAATCACAATAAGCGCAACTACGGCGCACCCATGGTAGCGGTTGAATTGAACCACGACACCAGATCTAAGCTCATCATGGGCCGCACAATTCCCGCCGGCCAGACCGCAATGATGGACATCGATTCCGCAATCCAGATTCTCTTTGAGCATCCAAACATCGCACCTTTCTACTCGCTCCGGCTCATCCAGAGCCATGTCACCTCAAACCCATCGGCCGCCTACCTCATGCGCGTCAATGCCGCATTCAACAACAATGGCCAGGGCGTCCGTGGCGATCTCTTCGCTGTCATACGTGCCATCCTGCTTGACCCCGAAGCCCGGGCTGGCGACAACCCGGCTACTCCCAATCCTTTCAGTGCCTTCGCGGGGCACTTGCGTGAGCCGATCCTGTCCTTCCTCCACATGCTTAAAGGTCTTGAGGGCACCATCGTTCTCGACAATCCGATCGAAGCCGACCTCGAACGCATGGGCCAGAAGCTCTTTTACCCGGCTAGTGTCTTCAGCTACTTCTCACCGCTCACCCGTGCTCCTGGTAACCCTGGCCTCTACGGCCCCGAATATCAGAGCCTCACGCCGGTCAATGCTCTCGAACGTGTCAACTACATCGACTACCTCCTCAAGCTCGATGTCAACGCTGAAGCCAAACCCAACCTGGCGCCCTACATTGCTCTGGCAACCGATGTCGAATCGCTTATCGCCGCTATCAATGCCCACTTCCTAAACGGTGCTATGCCCGACATCCTGAAGCAGGGAATTCGTGACACCCTGGCCACCACCACCGATCCAACCCGGCGCGCCAGACTGGCTCTCTATCTGGCGCTGTCTTCTGCTCACTTCCAAATCCAGAACTAGCCCAAACCAAGAAAGAGATCCACAAACATGTCTATTTTCAAACTCAATATCAGCCGTCGCGCACTGCTGCGCAGATCGATCGCAACCGCCAGCCTGGGCTATTTCGGAGTACTTGATGCTCTCGCTCAGACCGGAGACTACAAGGCGCTTGTCTGCGTCTTCCTCTTCGGCGGAAACGATGCCAACAACACGATCGTCCCGATGGGCGTCAAGTACAACGACTATTCCAAGGTCCGAGGTCCAGCAACCGGTCTGGCTCAGAACGTCTTGCTTCCGATCATGGATCGTGGCGAAGCATATGGCTTCCACCCGCAGCTCCCACGCATTCAGCAACTCTACAATCAGGGCAAGGCAGCGGCCATGCTCAACGTAGGGCCGCTGATCCGTCCGATTACCAAAACGCAGTACCGGGCTAATCAGGCTGTGCCCTCCAATCTCTACTCTCACTCCGATCAACAACAGGCCTGGCAGCAAGCCTCCACCAGCGGCATTCGCAGCGGCTGGGGTGGTCGTGCCGCCGATGTCATGCAGCCGTCCAACACGGGTTCTCTTCTCCCCATGTCGGTCTCTACATCCGGTGGTGCTCTCTTCACCATCGGACAGGTAACTGGCCCTGCCATAATCAATGGCGGCAACGGCCTCGGCCTCAGTGGCTCCGATGGCTCGGCCACGGCAAACGCCCGCGACGCCGCATTCCAGCAGGTCATCAACTTCCAGTCCGGCCTCACCCTGGTGCAGGCAGCCAATCGGACCATCAATAACGGAATTCAGGTTGGCAAGGTATTAAATAGTGTGCTCACCGGCCCCAGCGGCATCACTACTGTCTTTCCGAACAATGGTCTTGGCGGCCAGCTCGCACAGGTCGCCCGCATCATCCGCTCGCGTCAGACTCTCGGCGTCAGCCGCCAGATCTTCTTTGTCTCAACCGGTG
>CAZZGS010000352.1:3723-5315 GCA_964653845.1 uncultured Bryobacter sp. | reverse complement strand
ACATCGATGGGGCGGGGGAAGATCTTTAACCCGAAGAAAGTGTCAGCCGAACGAAAGATGGAGGTGTGTATGCAGTGCCATCTGGAGACGACGAGTTACTCGCTGCCGAATTCGATTGTGAAGTTTGAGAGGGGGATTTTCAGCTATGACCCGCGGGAAGCGCTGGGGGATTTTATTGCGCATTTCGATCATGCCAAGGGAACCGGGCATGAGGAGAAGTTTGAGATTGCCGGGTCGGCTTATCGCTTGCGGCAGTCAAAGTGTTTTCGGTTGAGCGACGAGAAGCTGACTTGTACTACTTGTCATGATCCGCATAAGAAGACGACTGTTGCGGCTGTGGATGCGGCTTGTAGTTCCTGCCATTCGACGGTGGTTGGGTCGGCCAAGCATGCGGCCAAAACCGAGTGTGCGAGTTGCCATATGCCAAAGCGGCGGACTGAGGATGTGGTGCATGTCGCAGTGACCGATCACAAGATTCAGAAGCCGGTGGTGGGGAAGGATTTGATGGCTGCCCGGGAGGAGCGGCATGAGGTGATGGGGGGCGGGTCTTATCAGGGTGAGGTGGTTCGGTACTATCCGCGTGAAGAAGATGGAGAGTTGTATCCGGCGCTGGCACAGGTGATGCATCAGAGTAATTTGAAGGCTGGGGTTGTGCGGCTGGAGGCGGCTCTGCAGAAGGAGCAGCCGAAGCATCCGGCTTATTATCTGCAGATGGCGCAGGCACTGCATGCGAGTGGGGAGGCGGCGAAGGCGTTGCCTTATTATGCGAAGGCATTGGAGTTGGACCCGAAGTATTTGCCGGCTTTGCGCAGTCTTGGGGCTACGCAGGTTAGGGCTGGTGATTTTGCGGCGGCGCGGGGGACGCTGGAGAAGGCTACTTCGCTGTATCCGAAGGATGGGCTGTCGTGGCTGGAGTTGGCGCGGGTGTATCGAGGGGAAGAAGCGGCCAAGGCGGCGCGAAAGGCGATTGCGGCGGAGCCGGAGTTGGTTGAGGCTCATAAGACGCTGGGGATGATCTTGATGGAGTCTGGTGACAGGGCTGGGGCAGAGGCGGCTTTTGTGGCAGCTTTGCGAGAGCAGCCGGATGAGGTGGAGGTTCGCAGTAATCTGGCGAATTTGCTGGCCGGGAGAGGGGATTTGGCTGGGGCTGAGAAGCAGTATCTGGCGGCCATTGGTCTTGCACCTGGGGCAAGGGCGGGCCGGTTTAACTTTGCGGTGTTTTTGGCAGGGCAGAAGCGGTTTGGTGAGGCAGTACCTCATGCGCTGGAGGTGGTAAAGATGGCACCGAAGGATTTGGAGGCGCTGGATTTGCTGGGGAATCTGTACATGGCGGGGCGGGATTTCCAGGCGGCGGCTGGGCAGTATAGGGCGGCGCTAGCGGTGAATCCTGCTTATGGGCGAGCACAGTTGGGATTGGGGACGGCGCTTGGGGCGATGAATGATTTTGTTGGGGCTCGGAAGTATTTGTCGCTGGCGGCGAATGGGGTGGATGCGGGGGTGAAGGCGGAGGCGGCGGAGTTGCTGGGGAGTTTGCCGCGATGAATTTAGCCGTATTTCAAATTCAGTTCAGGTGTTAGATTGATTTCATGACG
>CAZZGS010000352.1:0-3713 GCA_964653845.1 uncultured Bryobacter sp. | reverse complement strand
AATGAACGATCTCCTCTCCAATGCCTCGGCTGCCGACATTGAGAGTCTTTCTGCACCACCAATTGCCGATCCGTATCTGGGCAATTATGTTGCCGCCATGGTTGAGCAGGCTGCTCACCGACAGGGCGGTGCCCAGCCGCCACTCTGGACCTCGGGAGTTGCGCCCCTTGCCCAGCCAGTCTTTGCAGCACCATGGATGTCTCTGCGCACTCACTTGCTGCTGGAGTCGCCAGTTGCTTTTCGTCGCAGAAATATTTTTATCGATTCCACGATTGGCGACCGCGTCTGATGCTTAGTTCGCCGCGAATCCGCGAATTGTTTGCTTCGCTGAATGAGGAGCTTGGCAAGAGACAAGTGCGGGGAGAGGCCTACCTCGCCGGTGGAGCAGTGATGTGCCTGGTGTTTGAGGCGCGGCCGGCGACCAAGGATATAGATGGGATGCTTGTGCCGGCAGCCGAAATGCGCGCAGCCGCCCAGGCCGTTGCCAACAGGGAAGGCCTGCCGAGCGACTGGCTAAACGACGCAGTGAAAGGATTCTTCAGTGAGCGCGGCACTTTCGAAGTATTTGAAGAGCTAAGCAACCTGCGAATTTATGTGCCACATCCGGGGTATCTTTTGGCGATGAAGTGCCTGGCTTTGAGGCTTGGCGAGGAGTTTCACGATCTTCAAGACGTCGCTGTGATTGTGCGGCAACTCGGACTTCGCACCGTTGAGGAAGCTGAGTCGATTCTTGGTCAATACTACGATTTAGCCCGATACCCTGCCAAGGCACGCTATGTGCTGGAAGAATTGATAGGTTCGGGCAACGACTCAACAGTTTGAAGGAAGCAGGGTGGAATTCGGCCAACGCTGCGCAGCATTGATTGAGGCTCGAGTCCCGATGACAAGTTTGAGCTTTTGGTTGATCCGGCTACTCAGAAGAGCCAGGCGGCGGGATTCGGCAGGGAAGGGCCATGAGAGGAGCTTCGATTTCGGAAGCTCGAGTGGTCGAACGTAAGCGGAAGCGATGGCGGTAGTTCTGGAGTTAAGGGAAAACCGGTCGACTACGCCGTGCTGGACCGGGTGTTGGATGGGGTTTGTGTGGCATTGGGGCTTTGACTTAGCCCGCATAAAGTAATTGGCATATGCCGTCTTATGCCTTCCATTGGTACCGGTACTGCTAAGTGATTGATCTCAAAAGGTGTTGTAACAAAGTTTCCCTCTAGTAAAAATTTCGAGAATCCATATACTGAAGGTAGAGCTTCGGCTTCAAATCAAAAACTTAAAAGTCAACAATGTCGATCACCCTCCAACTCGCCCCCAAAAAAACAATGAGGCTGGCACACGTTCTGCTAGCCGATGATGACCCTACCGCTCGATTGACGCTTCAAACCGTCCTCGAGGCTGGTGGATACAAGGTAGATTCCGCTGCGAGTGCAGCCGAAGCTATGCAGAAGCTGGATGCCCAAGAGTATTCTCTCGTTCTGACCGGACGGGACATGGAAGCTCCGGATTCTGGCCGCCGCGTTCTCGAACACGCCAAAAGCATGGATTATCGGCCTGCAACCGCTTTTTTCAAGACTGAGAGTGATGAAATTGCGGGTTCCAATGTGGACCGGAAGCCGGTTTTGGTGGCTCCCGAGGATATTCCTGAACTGCTGGGAATGGTTGCTGACCTGATCAGCCGCCGGGCCAGCATGCAGGTGCGCCGCGATATGCGGATCGCCGGTTAGTTTTTCTGGAGGCCGATGGCTTCCAGTGCGAAGGTGGCTTCGTTAGAACCGACACCTTCGATTACCGCGATTGAACCTAAACGATTTTCAAGGCTACGGCTCACGCCGTAGCCTTTTCGTTCGATCAGGGTTGCGTTGTTTGATTCGAGGAGCTTGGTGAGCCGGGCCTGGACGAGCTGGATGGCCTGTTCGTCGATGCCGAAGCCGATAATGGAGCCTGTGAGTACCAAACGGTCTGGATCTCCTATAGTGCGCCTGGTTGCGGCTTCGCAGCGGGCAAGGCCTGAGCCGGTGGCGCGCTGGGCTTGGAGAAGGGTGCGGGCGGCATTGGGGAACTTTGCGGCCATAGCGCGTTCGAGGTTGGCCGGGTTATCAAGATTTGAGACAAAGCAGGTGAGAGCGAGAACTTCGCCTTTAAGTCCGTTTAAGGATTCTTCGAGGATGGGCTGGACCACGTTGACGTCGCCGGATTCAGCGAGGGGCTTGGTGATTTGGGTGGCTAGCAGCCAGGCGACGCCATTCATGTTGACCGGTTTGCGGTCTTCAGCGATGGCTTCGATCTGGACCTGAGCGCCTTCGAGGGGAAGAGCGCCGATCTGGAGGATGGTGAGGGCGGGCAGAGGGAGCTTCCATTCGGAGAACTGCTCACTGACAATAGCCGAGACTCGGCGGGCGTCACCACGGCCGGCTACAAAGGCGCGGAGCTTGACGATGGTGGCACCGTGAGCGAGGCGGCGGAGGGCGGCGAGGGCGTCTTTGGACTGCTGGCTGAGGAGGCCTTTGCTGGTGAGTGGACTGGTGTAGAAAACGAGCCTGGTGCTTTCGACCTTAACTGCCGAAGGAGGGTCTGGAAGGACCTCGAGGGTCTGCGTGATTGGCTCGATGTCTTTTTTCTTGTTCTTCTTCTTTTGGGCCTGGAGGGGGCTGGCGAAGCAGAGGATCAGAATGAGAGCGAGTTTAAGCGCGAATGCCAAGTTTCAAAACCTCTCGGGCATAGGCGATGCTGCGTTCCATGTGTTCCTTTTGCTGGTAGTTGAGAGCGGCCTGATATGCAGGGGGCGGAGTGCGGCCGGTGACGTCTTCCTGGACGACGGGCTTTTCGTAGGGGCGGCCTCGTTTGGCGATCGCAACGAAGCGGGCGAATTCCTGGGCTCGCGCTTTGGGGTACCACTTGGCCCACCACTGGTCGTCGTAGACAGGGAGAATGGCAGGGGGGCGGCCGGTGATCGGCTTGATGAAGATGCGGACGTCGGGATTGAGGACCTGACGGGCTTTGGCAATGATCTGCTTGAAGTCGATGGTGCCTTCGCCGAGGGGTACCCACTGGACGGCGATGCCGCCCGGGTGTTCGTAGACGACCGAGTCGCGGAGGTGGAAGGTTAGGGTGTAGGGGGCTAATGTTTCCAGTGTCAACAAGGGGTCTTCGAGGGTGAAGACGGGGTTTCCGGTATCGAGATAGGTGCCGACGAATTCTTTGCCGGCGGTTTCGATAATGATCTTGTGTTCCCAGGCCTGAAAGTCTTTGTGGACTTCGATGGCGAATTTAAGGCCGGCGTCCATGACTTCCGTTCTGAGAGTGCGGAGGACTTTAATGGCAAGTTCCATGTTTGCTTCGGCTGTCGCCAGAGGGAGTTCGTGACGGAAGCTGGCGCAAACGGCGCGGACGATGGGGGAGCCGCAGGCCTTGGCTCGGGCGATGTTCTTGCGGACGGCAGCGAGGTTGGAATCCCACTGCTCGGGGGTTTTGGGGAGGAAGCCGGAACCGCCGGTCTGGAGATGGAGGTCGAATTCTTTGGCCCATTGTTTGACCTCGACCCAGTGGGTGGGGTCCTGCGCGCGGGGATCGAGCGAGTCCTGGAGGAAGAGCGCGTCGAGCTTCCAGGCGGCGGCTTGCTCGAAGTGTTGGCGGTCTGTCATCTTGAGACCACGCAGGCAATAGGTGTTGTAGCCAATGCCGATTTTGCCGGGACAGACAGCTTTACCTATACGGTGGCGGTGAAC
>CAZZGS010000351.1:0-5317 GCA_964653845.1 uncultured Bryobacter sp. | reverse complement strand
AGAATAACTTTATTGACGCTGCGTGCCATACAGCATTAAGCTAACACAGCATGATCTGTGTGAACGCTTTTTATCCAGCAGCCGGCGAAAGCCGCTTTGACAGCACCTACTACTACGACAAGCACATCCCGCTCGTCATCCGCCTTCTCACCCCCTTCGGCCTGCAAAAGGTAGAAGTCGACGAAGGCCTCTCCGGTGCAGGTGGCTCCCCGGCAAATTACCGCACCATTTGCCGCATGTATTTCGACACGTTGGAGAACTTTCAGGCTGCCCTCGGCTCGGTTGGCGACGAGATTTTCAACGACATCCCCAACTACACCGATATCCCTATTGAACTCCAAATCAGCAAATTAGTGTCCTTTTAGCGCAACACCAACGATAATGAAGTAGTGGAAGGCCGCCGTTACGAACGCGTCTCCGAGGCAATTCGCCTCGAGATCACCGAAATGATCGCTTACGATCTGGAAGATCCACGCCTTGCGGGCGTCGAGGTCACCGATGTTCAAGTGGCTCCCGACATGAAAAAAGTCGCCGTCAGCGTTCATATTCCGGCCCAAGGCGAAGAGGCGGAGAAGATCATCGAGATCCTCAAATCCACCAAAAGCTATATTCGCAAAGAGCTCGCCGCACGCATCGACCTCTTCTATACACCCGAAATTTACTTTAATTCTTCGCTCAATCTTGGCTCCCGCGAACGAGTACAAAACATCCTCAAACGGATCAAGCGAGGCCGCCCCAAGGACCAATAATATGGCCCTCTCGCAATTTCGTGCGAACAAAAAGCGAAACAGCCCGCAAACTCAACATGCTGTGTTACTTTTAGTCTTAGTTGTTTTGGGTTGGAGCCAGACTGGAGACCCCGATGTACTCCGGTATGAGGCCAGCGCAGACTGCATGGGTGGTGTCTTTACCGTCACTGCTTATGGCAAAAATCGCACCCAATTGGAGGCAGCCGTAACTGAGTCTCTTGAAGAAGCCAGACGTCTGGATGCCATGTTGTCTAACTATAAGGTCAACAGCGAATGGTCCCAGGTAAACCGTCAGGCCGGAAAGTCTCCAGTGGCCGTCTCACAAGAGTTATTTCAACTGCTCGAAGCGTGTTTGCAGTACAGCCGCCAGAGTGAAGGAACATTCGACATTACTGTCGGGCCGTTGATGCGGCGTTGGGGATTCTTCAAGGGGTCCGGACGCTTCCCACACCGGTCTGAGATTCGAACCGCAATGGCAGCCGTGGGTTACCAGAACATCATCCTCGATCGCAACGCACAAACCGTGCGCTTCCAGAATCCTCTCACCGAGATGGATCCCGGCGGCATCGGTAAGGGCTATGCAGTCGATCGTATGGTAGCCATCCTCCGCGAAAGCGGTATCGCCAGCGCCTTCATCACTGCCGCTGGCTCCAGCATGTACGGCCTCGGCACTCCTCCAAACGAAGAAGGCTGGCCCGTTACCATCGCCCACCCTTCCCACAAAGACCAGACTGTGGCAACGCTTCGCCTGCGAGACCAATCTATGGCCACCTCAGGCAGCGCCGAAAAATTCTTTATGGCCGGCGGCAACATCTATAGCCACATCATGGATCCCCGCACCGGCATCCCAGCACAGGGCACCTTGTCCGTCTCCCTCGTTGCTCCCCGGGCAATTGATACCGAAGCCTGGGCCAAGCCCGTTTATATCCTCGGCCGCGATTGGGCGGCCCGCCACACACCGAAAGGAATGCGTGTTTTCCACTGCCCCGAAGGCCCCAAGGGCCAAAAGTGGGAAACAACATGCGAATGGCTCCAATGAACTCCCGTTTCCTCGACGCCTGCCGGCGCCGCTCCACTGATGTCCGCCCTGTCTGGTTTATGCGCCAGGCTGGTCGATATATGAAGCAGTACCGCGACATCCGCAAACACCATGGCATCCTTGAGATCTGCAAGCGGCCCGACCTCGCCGCCGCCGTCACTCTCCAGCCCATCGAAGTCCTCGACGTCGACGCAGCCATCATCTTTGCCGATCTCCTACTGCCTGTAGAACCCATGGGCCTCAAGCTCGAATTTCGCTCGGGAGAAGGTCCTCACATCGATAACCCGATCGAGAACTCAACCGACATCGATGCCCTATCTACCTCCAATACCGACGACCTCGGCTACGTCGGCGAAAGCATCCAGCTTGTCACCCGCGCGCTCGCTGGTAAGGTCCCCGTTATTGGTTTTGTTGGTGCTCCCTTTACCCTCGCCAGCTACATGATCGAGGGCGGCCCCTCCAAGAACTACCTCAAGACCAAGAAGCTCATGTACCATGATGAAACTCTCTGGCGCCGTCTGATGGGCAAGATCGTCGACGTACTCGGCAGCTTTGCTCTCATGCAGGTTTCCAGCGGCGCACGCTGCATCCAGGTTTTCGATTCCTGGGTTGGCGCTCTTGCCTCTGACGATTACGTCCGCTACGTGCAACCTTACTCGCGCGCACTGATCGAACGCATCCGTACCTCAGGCGTCCCCGTCATCCACTTCGGCACTGGCTGCTCTGGCTTCTTCCGTGAACTCCACGCCGCCGGCGGCGACGTCATGGGCGTCGACTGGCGTATGAACATCGATCAGGCCTGGATGGACATCTCCTATCGCTCGGCCGTTCAGGGCAACCTCGACCCTGTAGCGCTATTCGCTCCTCTGCCTGAGATCAAAGCCAAGGTACACGAAATACTTAAGCGCACAGGCACCCGCCCGGGCCATATCTTTAACCTCGGCCACGGCATCCTGCCTGAAACCCCGGTAGAAAATGTAAAGGCTGTAGTGCAGTTTGTCCGTGAATTCCGACCCTAGCACCCAACCATCGATCATCATTGGCGGCGGCATCTCAGGATTGTCCGCCGCCTACTACCTCGCCAAGCGAGGCCTCCCCTCCATACTCATCGATAACGGCAAAAAACTCGGTGGCGTCATCCAGACTGCCACCGTTTCCGATTGCCTTCTCGAAGGAGGCCCGGACAGCTTCCTCGCCGCCAAACCAGAAGCAATGGCCCTCATTACAGAACTTGGCCTCGCCGGTGAAGTCATCGGGTCTAACGATCATCAGCGCGCTACCTGGATCCTCAAAAAAGGCCGCATGATCCCTCTTCCTGAAGGCCTGATGATGATGGTTCCTACCCGAATCTGGCCCACCGTCAAGAGCCCGCTCCTTTCTTGGGCCACCAAAATCAAGATGGGCCTTGAGTTCTTTCGCAGCCCAAAACCAAACGCCCCAGATCGCTCCGTTGGTGACTTTGTCGAAGACCACTACGGTCGCGAAGCAGTCGAATATCTCGCCGAGCCTCTCCTCTCGGGCGTCTACGGCGGAGACCCTTATAAGCTCTCGGTCGAAAGCGTCCTGCCCCGCTTCGCTGAGATGGAGTCCACCTACGGCAGCCTCACCAAGGGCACCCTAGCTGGCCTCGCCAAAGCCCCCAAGCGCGAAGGCTCCACCCTCTTTAAAACTCTCAAAAATGGCCTTGGCTCACTTGTCGATGCTATTGAAAAATCCATCGCTCCCCATTGCCAGACCCTCCAGGAAGAAGCCATCTCAGTCTCAATCGAAGGGGGCGAATATCTGGTCCAGCTCAAAGACCAGACTCTCCGCACACGCCACCTCATCATCGCCACTCCCGCCTGGGCCACAGCCAAACTCCTGGCCAATCTCGACCCCGCTATTTCTAAACTCCTCAGCCAAATCGGCTACTCCAGCTCCATGACTGTCGGCGTCATCTACGACCGCAAGGACGTCCCCCAAAAGTTCAATTCCTTCGGCTTCCTCGTTCCCAAGAGCGAGCGTCGCCACCTTGTCGCCTGCACCTTCGTTGACCAAAAGTTCAACCACCGCGTGCCCGAAAACCGCCTCCTCCTGCGCTGTTTCCTGGGTGGTGCCGGCAACGAAGCAATCCTGAGCTGGGACGAAGGCGCAATCAAGCAGGCTGTTCTCGATGACATCGATTCCCTTCTGGGCCTCAAAGCCAAACCCATCGCTATCGAGATCTCCCGCTGGCCCCGCTCCATGGCCCAATACGAAGTCGGCCACAAAAAAATAATACAGGAATTGCAAGACCGCTTGAACGCCTATCCCTTTTTGTTTCTTGCAGGTAACGGCTACCTGGGCATTGGAATTCCTGATTGTATTAAATCTGGAAAAGAATCTGCCGACAGATTTCAAAATTAATACATTAAGCCTGTATTAACAATCTATCGATCTTGTATTAAAGCCCATCACACTAGGGTCAGATCACAAAAAGATTACAAAATGAACAGGCTTCTCCTCTCGCTTACTCTCCTCACCGCCTCCTTCGTTACCGCGCAGACTTCTGGTGAAATGCTAGGTCTCGTCACCGACGCCAGCGCCGCCGCAATTACAGGCACCAAGCTCACCGCCCGCAACCTCGCGACCAACCTTACTTACACCACAACTTCAAACAGCGCTGGCTCGTACCGCATCCCGCTCCTTCCGCCCGGCGAATACGAACTCGTCGCCGAAAAATCCGGCTTCGGCAAATACATCCGTAGGCCCATCACTCTCCGCCTCAACCAGCAGGCTGAGCTCAACGTTTCTCTCTCTGTCGCTTCCGCCACCGAAGTCATCACAGTCACCACCGAAGCTCCCCTCATCAACACCACCAACGCCGAAGTCGGCTTCAACATTGATGCCAAACGTATCGCCGAACTTCCGCTCTCCCCCAATCGCAACATCCTCAACATCGCCCTTCAGGCTCCCGGCGTCAGCCAGCTCTCGAGCGGCAATTCGAGCTTTGCCTCGGGCGGCACCAGCTTCTCCGTCAACGGCATGCGCACCCGTTCGAACAACTTCATGATCGACGGCGCAGACTCGAACAACTCCTCAGTCTCTGGCCTCGTCCAGGAAATCAACAACCCAGATGTCGTCGCCGAATTCCGCCTCATTACCAATCAGTTCCTGCCGGAATACGGTCGCGCCGCCGGCTCCGTGGTTAACATCATCACCAAGGGCGGCACCAACGGTTATCACGGCACTGCCTACTGGTCCTATAACGGCAACAAACTCAACAGCCGCACCAACCTCGACGAACGCACCTTCGCCAAGGCCCCCTGGCGTGTGGAAAATCAATTCGGTGGCACCTTCGGTGGCCCCATCGTAAAGGACCGCACCTTCTTCTTCGGCAGCCTCCTGCGCTGGACAGATCGTCGCTTCGCCTCAGGTACCGCCATCACCGGCGCACCCACTGCCGAAGGCCGTACCGCCCTCCAGTCCCTGGCCGCTGGCCGTCCCCAAATTGGTGCCCTGTTGAACTTTCTTCCCGCCGCCCAGCAACCCACCGGTCAATCCTTCACCG
>CAZZGS010000350.1:0-5325 GCA_964653845.1 uncultured Bryobacter sp. | reverse complement strand
GCTTGGAGTTGACCTTAAAGTCGTCCTGGATATAAAACCAATGGGCCTGTTGACGAACCTTGGCTTGCACCTGTGTGGCGATCTGGTAAGAACTGCGCGCTCCGAAGTAGAAGTCGGCCAAAGAGTGAACGGTATTGGCAGATCCACCGGCGAGGGCGCCGAGGTTCTGACCCGGGAGGCGTGAGTAGAAACCGCCAAAGCCGTCGATACCGTAGAGCGGGTTCGTATCGTCGACGAGGATGTTCATGAAGAGCAGCTCGTAACCCATCTTGAGGTTGTGACGATTGACGATCTTCGACAGGTTCATGCGCGAGTTGATCGTGGTGGGGAACTGTGCTTGAGGATTGGTGGACTGGCGACCAAAGCGCGGGAAGCCCTGGATGTCCTGAGGCGTGATGCCTCCCTGGATGCGGGGGCCTTCGGGCAGGCCGGTGATGCCGAAGAGTTCGCGCATCGAAGGGCCACCGACCTGGGCAGGCAGGCGATCCATGCCAAGACGAGTGACGGCGAAGCGGTATTCGATGACTTCCGTGGCGGACTTTACCCAGGTGAGGCCGGCGATTCCCTGCTGATTGAAGGTGTCGAGATTGCCAAGGTTGTTACCGCCCGCGAAGCCGGTGATGAGGCCGGGGGCGACAATGTTCTGGCGGCGCTGAGCGAAGCGGAAGAAGCTGTTGAGGTTGTTTGAAACCTTGTGATCGATCTTGATTGCGCCCTTGTTGTCGGTGAGCTTGTTGCTATCGAAGCCACCAAAGTTTGTGGCGATGCCGAGTGCGCCGCCGCCGGCGCGGTTGGCCTGGGGCAGTTCTGCGAGTACGCGACGGGCAAAGCGAGTCATCGGGATGGCTGAACCAGCGGGGAAGACGGTGCCGGCGGGGATGGTACGGCCTGTGTCATCGGTGAACGCGTGGGGTGCGCGGACGTCAAGAGGCAAAACACCACGGCGCATATCCGTCGAGGGAAGCGAGGTAAGTGAAAAAGGCGCGATCGACCAGCGGGAACCTTCGTAATCGGCGAAGAAGAAGGTGCGGTCCTTGATGATTGGCCCACCGACTGCGGCACCAAACTGGTTGCGCTTGTTGACTGGCTTCTGGTTTAGGGTGGGCTTAAAGAAGCCGGTGGCGTTCAATTTTTCGTTCTGGAGAAATTCCCAGACCGCACCGTGGATGGCGTTGGTGCCAGATTTGGAAGCGACGTTCATCACCGCGCCACCGCTGCGGCCAAATTCGGCAGAATAGCCGTTGATAATCAAGCGGAACTCGGCCACGGAGTCTGGCGAGGGCTGAATCGACTGGTTCGAGAAACCCTGATTGGTAGTGCCGTAGAAGTTGTTGTCGATACCGTCGAGCAGGAAGTTATTCCAGACGCTGCGCAGACCGTTGACGTTGAAAGAGCCTTCGCGGCGGAAGGCGATGGAGCCTTGGTTACCCGATTGAGATTGGCGAACGCCTGGCGAAAGGAGGGCAAGGTTTGCGTAGCTGCGACCCTGGAGCGGCAGTTCGACGACCTGCTTTGCGGCGATGACTTGGCCCTTGGAAGAGTTGTCCGCCTCGAGCAAGGGGGTGGTTGCCTCAACATTAATTATTTCTGTGACCTGGCCGACACGGAGGTTGAGGTCGACACGCTGGCGGGCGTTGACGGTGATGCTGATGTTCTCCGCCGCGCCGGTCGTAAAGCCCTGCATTTCGGCGGTGAGTTTGTAGGTGCCAATACGGACGGACGGGAAAGTGAAATCGCCCGTTTCTGTGGTGTTGGTAGTTTGGGTGAGGCCTGTATCGTTGTTTCTGAGTACAACCTTGGCACCGGATAACGGGCCGCCTTTTTCATCGCGGACAGAGCCCACGACGGCGGCTGAATCAAATTGGGCAAACGCGTAAAGCGCTGTGAATAGAAGGGTTGTGATGATGCGAGACATATTGCGACTTATTTCAAGGATGACAACGCTTCGTCTCAATTTCATAAAGTCTCCGTGAATGTTTGATGAATAGATTGCTACAGACCCCTGGAATCTGGTCCACTGCTATAGGTAGCTCAAAGTGGAACTATTTGGTGAGTCGGTAGCGTTGTCGACAGCGATTCTTTTGCTAATAGCCTTGGCATTAGCGTTAGCATTTGAAATGGTGAACGGCTTTCACGATACAGCGAATGCCGTAGCGACTGTTATTTACACGAATACCCTGAAACCGAATGTGGCTGTAGTATGGTCCGGGGTTTGGAATCTGCTGGGGGTGCTAGCTTCTTCCGGGGCCGTTGCTTTTAGTGTCGTATCGCTATTGCCAGTGGAACTGGTCTTGAATGTTGGCTCGGCGGCGGGGATGGCAATGGTGTTCTCCTTGCTCGTTTCGGCCATTATCTGGAACCTTGGCACCTGGTATCTTGGGCTGCCCGCGTCCAGTTCGCATACGCTGATTGGGTCCATTTTGGGTGTTGGGCTAGCGCACTCGGTGATGTCGTCTGAAGTTTTCGGTCGAGGGGTGAATTGGGGGAAGGTGCAAGAGGTATTTGCGGCGCTAATGTTGTCACCACTCATTGGGTTTGGTTGTGCGGCATTGCTTCTGTTACTTTGCAAAGCTCTGATCAAGAATCCTGCGTTATACGAGGCTCCGACCAAAGATACGCCTCCACCGCTTTGGATTCGGGCGATTTTGATTTTTACCTGCACTGGCGTTAGCTTTGCGCACGGCTCGAACGATGGACAGAAGGGTATGGGTCTGGTGATGTTGATCCTAATCGGCGTGATCCCGGCTTCCTTCGCTCTAAACGAGGGCGCAACACCGAAGGATATGGAATCTCTTTTGAAGAACTCTGCCCAGGTTTCTTCATTCCTTGAGGGGCGTTATGAGAAATTCAGTATGACGGATAAGGAAGCCAGGTTGGAGCTTTCGAATTATCTAAAGCCGAATGTTTCGCCAAATAAATCCACCGCAGCGGCAGTTCTTCAGTTGAACCGCGATGTGACGATGCAGTTGTCCAACAAAAAGACATTGAGTGACGTGCCACGTAATGAACGTACTGAGTTGCGCAGCGATCTCTACCTGATCGATGAGAGCTTGGGGAAGTTAGTAAAGCAGGATCGTGTACCAGATGCGGATGTGAAAGCTGCTGTCGGGCTTTACAAGAATGATCTGGACAAGAGTACCCGGTTCATCCCGATTTGGGTGAAAGTGGCTGTGGCTCTTGCTCTAGGCATCGGCACAATGGTGGGGTGGAAGCGGATTGTAGTGACAGTTGGCGAGAAGATTGGCAAGGACCATCTGACCTATGCGCAAGGGGCAAGCGCGGAACTGGTTGCGATGATTACGATTGGCGCAGCCGATCAGTTGGGGCTGCCGGTGAGTACGACGCACGTGTTAACCAGTGGTGTGGCTGGTACGATGGTGGCCAACAAGAGCGGAGTGCAGATGAAGACGGTGCGCAATATGTTGCTTGCCTGGGTGCTGACGCTGCCGGTTTGTGTTTTTCTTGGTGCGGCGTTCTTTGGAGCAGCGCTTTACACGGTATCGCGCCTGGGCTTCTAAAGAACAGCCTCGTTGGTATATCGTTGTAGCGAAATGAAATTTCTGTCGTTGGTGGCCTTGCTTTGTGCGAGCGGTTTTGGTCAAGGCGTGGTTTATCTATGGCCTTCTGGTGCTCCTGGTTCTGAAGCGCACAAGGGAGAATCGGAAAAACTGACAGGGGCTGGCGACTTTGAGCGCGTTACCAATGTCCACAACCCTTCGATCACGGTGTACCTGCCCGCGAAAGGCAATGGAACCGGGATCGTCGTTTGTCCTGGTGGTGGACATCGCCATCTGGCTGTCGAACATGAGGGGAAGAACGTTGCCCAGTATTTCAACAAGCTTGGCGTGGCGGTCTTTGTTTTGAAGTACAGGCTGGCGAGGGCTGATGGGTCTATCTATAAAGTAGAAGAACATGCATTGGCGGACGCGCAGCGGGCCATTCAGTTGGTGAAGCAGCGCGGAGCGGAATTTGGTGTGGCGAATGGCCGCCTGGGCGTGATGGGCTTCTCTGCAGGCGGGGAGTTGGCTGCGCTGACGGGATCGCGGTATCAGGGGAATTCACGGCCTGATTTTCAAATCTTGATGTACCCTGGCGGGAATTTGAATGCGATTAGTTTTGGCAAAGATGCGCCTCCTGCCTTTCTCCTTGTAGCTGATGATGACCCGACGCCTTCGGTTGGTGTGATGTCTTTGTATCAGAGTTTGAAGAAGGCGGGAGTGCCTTCAGAGGTGCACATCTATGAAAAGGGTGGCCACGGATTTGGGGTGAAACCAAATACGAAATCGCTGGTGGGACAGACGTGGCTGGATCGTCTTGCAGACTGGATGCGAGGGCGGAACTTACTGAGCTGATGGGTGGAGGATTGGCTGGTAGCCTTGGGCGAGGACCTGGCGTGTGAGTAGTGGGGTGAGTGGATGTACCAGAGCTTTTAGTGAGGGTGGCTCAGCAGGTTGATAGCCGGAATGTGACCAGATCAGGCTGCCTGCTGCCCGCTTAAGATAGGCTTGAGATCCGATTGCGTAGAAGCTGTTCTCTGGCAGCCGATCAAAGGCGATAGTGCTTTGTTCGTTGGTGCGCTGCGGGTGGAGCGCTTCATCGAGTTGCTTGGCGGACGGACGGCCCGATAGTTTCAGGAATTCGTTGTAGGCGGCGCGGCGGCAGAGTGCGCAAGGGCGATGGCCTGCGGCGAGGGCGGTGGCTTCATCAAGGAAGAAGAGTTCGGTCCAGTGGCCTGGCTGCATGAGTTTCCTCCGCAAGCCTTTGTACTCCAACTCGCAGATGATCCAGGCTTTGTGCCGCCAGTTGGTTGTCACCAACTCTTGCCTTTCGTTGTGAAGGATGCCCCGGTTGCCGGTGAAGAGACCGCGGGTGGGTGAGACTTCGATGGTTGAGAATGGCGTTACGCGGTTTTGCAGGGGCATGGGTATTTATACTGATGGCTCGCTACTAGCGCCGGACTGCAGCGCGAGTTGTGCGAACCACCCATTATCGGCGATGAGTTGAGCTGGGGTGCCCTCTTCAGCGACGCGGCCTTCCTTCAGGACGTAGACATAGTCTGCCTCTTTGATCATCGTGTACCTGTGGGCAATGATCAGGATCGTGGGCCTTGGATTCAGTTGGAGCAGCGAATGCTTGATTTCGAGTTCCGTCGAATAGTCCAGATTTGCTGTGGCTTCATCGAGTACCAGCAGTCGCGGCTTGTCGACAAGGATTCTTGCGATCTGGAGCCGCTGGCGTTCGCCTACGGAAAGTCCTACGCCGTTGTCGCCTATTTCAGTGTGGAGTCCTTCAGGCAGGCGTTCGAGCAATCGGCTGAGGCCGGCG
>CAZZGS010000349.1:0-5331 GCA_964653845.1 uncultured Bryobacter sp. | reverse complement strand
CCATTCCTGGACTTGTGCAAGCCATGTCTTTCGGTTCCGAATATTATGTGGGTGCCACGTCGGTGACGTCCAAGCTTTTGTTCCCGGTTTTCGCTCTTGAGAATTTGGGTGAGAGCGGCCTGCTCCTGCTGGGCATTGGTGTCGTCGGGTTTTGCCTGTTCCATGCAATAAAATCCTACAAGCAAGTTCCTCCCATCGTTCTCGCGGCCACCGGGGTCTTCTTGATGGAAATCGCTCAAGCCTCGGTATCCGGTCGATTTTTCTCTCACTACTTGACGCCCGCATTACCTTCCTGCGGCTTATTGACCGCTTGGGCTCTTGACGCATTCGCAAAAAAGTTTGATACAGCCTCTCTGATGAAATGGGTTGCCGCCACCACATTTGCTGTCGCCTTGGCCCAATCCGCACACACTACATGGCACACCTCGAAGATTCCTGTTCCGGAATTGGCTCTCGCCGACAAAATCAAGGCCAATCTTGGCCCCACGGATAAGGCCTTTGTTTGGGTGTGGAACAAAAACGCATTGCCTTTTCACTTAGGCCGTTCTTCTGGTGTCACCTACCCTCCAGTGTTGGTCTCCATTAGTCAGAAAGCGTATCTGTATTTGATGCCGCAGATCGTCTCGCAACTCAAGGTGGCTCGCCCTGAAGTGATAGTGGATTGTGGTCCTCCCGGGCTCCACTTCCTCTTCGAGCATTCCATGCGTGAGTTGACCAGTCCCGATGGCGAGGCACCTTTGAAGACTTCAGCAATTCGGGATCAACTAGAGGACTTAGCCAGAGGCTATCGCGTGGATTTTTACGACTCCGCAACCCAGTGCGTTGTTTACCGCCGGGAAAATCAATAGCCGGATCGGACCTGCCAGCCGTCAATGTTCAGGCAGGCAGACGGTGGAAGTCGACTTGCGCGCTACTTGCGTCCAGACATCACAATATTCCAGGCCAAAAGCTGAATCAGGGGAATTCTTGTCAGGATGGCATCTAGCGCCCGGAGCGGCAGCCACCAGGATAGCGAGGCATCCGTCTCTTCAAAGGTCTTCTTCCAGTAGCGTGTCTGATTTGGATGGATTCGATCAATGAGATAGCACTTCAAAAAAGCAGCATTGAAAAAATCCAGAATTCACGGTGCTGCACATCTTTAAAATATTGCTTGACCAATGCCACATCTTTCAATGACAGCGGGGCTTCGTCCGCAGTGCGAACCTGAGTAGCCATACGTCGGTAGACATTGATCACGGGGTTATAGGCCAGCGGGTCAATCGAGAAGAATCTGCCATTGGGCTTTAGTACCCTGTGGATCTCACTGAAGAGCTTCTGCTTGCTTGCTACATGGTGTATCGTGTTGGCGATGTGGACGATATCAAAACTGTCATCCGGGAAATCGATCGTTTCCCCTGGAGTGGTGATACCGGAGATCTCCGTCCCATGATGAATGGCTAGTCGTTTTGCAAGATCAACCATTGCCGGCGATATGTCTGTACAGACTACATCGGCACCTTGCAAGGCAAAATAAACTGAAGACTCCCCAAGCCCTGCCCCAATATCCAAAAGCTTCTTGCCTCGAAGGTCTCCCATCAACTCTAGAATCCACTGATTTTCCATTGCCACTGGGTATTCAAAAAGCTCCCTAACCCGTATGGTTTCCAGCGGAGTAGAAGCCGCTCATTCGTCATGAAATTCAATTTCTCGTTGGTGTTGATTAAGATTGGACATTTGATCTCACAGGGTAGGTGGGTAAGGTGTGGTTTGTAAATTGCAACTCGCAGAAACTACATATAACGGCCGACGCTTGGATTCTTCATAGATGCGCGCCACGTACTCACCCACGATTCCCAAAAAAATCATGTTCGCTCCTCCGACTGCACATATGACGCCAATCAGCGAGGTCCAGCCGGGCACCGCGTATAAACCCAGAACCTTAAGGATCGCGGCCCAAACCATGTAAATGGCACCAAAGCAAAACAGCAATGATCCAACGGCAAATCCCAGCCGTAAAGGCAGGGGAGAAAAAGAGAGTGCGGCATTCCACGCAAACAGTAACATTTTCCTCAACGGGTATTTGGTTTGACCAGCCGCACGAGCAGGACGAGCAAATTCAACTGCGGTCTGCGGAAATCCAATCCACGTCACCATACCACGCAAGAAGCGGTGTGTTTCACGCATGACATTGAGAGCATCCAGGCATCGCCGCGACATTAGGCGATAATCACCAACATCAACGGGAAGCTCTTTGTGAACCAGCGTTTTCATAATGCGGTAAAAAGCCCATGCGGTAAAGCGCTTGAATGAAGTTTCGCCTTCGCGTGAAGTTCTGCGAGCATAAACAACATCGTAACCACTGCAATACTTGTCAATCATGGAAAGAACAAGTTCTGGAGGATCCTGCAAGTCAGCGTCCATCAGGACGACTACTTGGCCCTGAGCGTAATCGAGACCCGCTGAAGCCGCAGCCTGATGTCCGAAATTTCGCGCCAGAGATATAAGCTTTCGGTTGGGTTTTTCCTGGCAGCACTCCTCCAACAGCCTCTGACTTCCATCTGAGCTCCCGTCATTGACAAAAATGATCTCGGTTTCGCAGCGGATTTTTTCAATCAGCGCATCCAAACGAGGTAGCAGAAGTGGGATTACCTCCTCTTCGTTAAATATAGGAAGTACTAGAGAGACAGATTCAGGATAGGGGCGCGGATTCAACAAAAGGTTAGTGGGCGGCAAGGATTAAATCTTCCTGCGGAGGCTTCGCTGGTTGGACTTTAAATTTATCATAAATAAGTATAGTAGAGGAATTTATCCCCGGAATTGGGGCCTTCGCCAAGCTATAGGCTGTAGTGAGCGGGAAGATAAACAGACACGGCGCTTTTGTTTCAAGAAATTCACGGAGACCAATCCCGTTCAGCCACCACTGTCCGTAATTCTTGAACTTAGCGCGGCGTCACCCAGCGATCCAGCATCCTGCTGAGATCCACCCGCAAATTCTTTACCTCATTCAGCTCGCTGCCCAAGCGTTCATATACCCGCGACCACCCATGCTTCCGGTTCAGATTGTCAACCACCGGAAATTCCTTGCGCAACACCCACTGCTCCGGATGCTGCTGAATCAGGTCCTCTATCAGATCTATATGCCGTAATGTCCGGCCTTCCGTGTATTGGTCCAGCACCACCATCCGTACCGGGATTGCATCCAGCAACTCACCCAGTTCCCGTACCGATTGTAGCCGCAGCCGGTAGTTCGATCCGTTCCAGTCCGAATCTGACAACAACTTACTGCTCCTCACCAGAAACATGCGGGGCACAGCCTGAAGCTGCCCCATCTCGGCAATCAACATCCCCTCGGCGCCATAGCCCGTCGACAAAAACACAGCCTGCGCGCGGGCTCCTATCTCCCCTTCCAGCCATTTGGCCAGCATACGATATCCGGTCTCGGGCTTTTCCACTTTGTTATAGGTCATCCCCAGTGATACCATCGCTGCACCAACAACCACCCAGCTTCGCAATGGCACCGCAACAGTCCACCACGCAATCAGCAACAGCAGCACCGGTACCATCATGTACAACCGCCGCGTCTCCACCCCAGAAGGCGACGCACAGTGAAACACAAACACAACTAGTGCCGTAATTGTGCCAATCAAACCCAAGATCCCCGCCCCTGTATCCTTTAATCCAGCCCATCCAGCAACCAACGCCAACCCCACCAGCGGCAAACCTAGCAGCAACGAGGGAATACTCAAAAATCCCACCGTCTGCATCCAGATCACCTCGGTTAGCGGGGCAGTGTCCATCCCATTCTGCACCATTTTCCACGTGTAGATATGCCACGGCGCATAAGCCGCAATAATGATTGCGTGCGCCGCCCAAAACTTCCAGCTTTTCAAGAGGTTCCAATCCTGGCGTACCACCACCACGAAAAACAGAACCGGCAATAGCGCCAACCCACTCCCCTTGGTAAAGATGGCACAAGTCGTCGCAAACACAAACACCCCAAGCCATCGCCATCGGCGCTTTAGCAAGAATCGTTCTATCCCCAGCAACGCAATCAATGTCAGCAGCCCCAGTAACGGCTCGGCCATCACCTGCGAGCTTAACCGCTGCGATTCCGGCAACACTAGATACACCAGACTCAGCACCGACACCACCAGCCATCCACAGTCCTGTCGTAGCCGCCAGAACAGCAACCCCACCACCGACGCCTGAATCAAGGCCTGTAACCATAACACCGCCGCAATCGTTGGCGGAAACACCAGCATCCAGACACCCTGCACTAAATATAGAAAGGGTGGCCAGTGCCCGATTGCCACTCGCGGATAATGAACGTAATATTGCTCGGCAAACTGCATCGGACCCTGCTTCCACCAACCGTCCAGCAGATATTGCCTCACCATCAAACTTGATATGAAATGTCCCGGCTCATCCGGATATCCGGATAGCTCCGCCCTATACGCGCCCGCCCAATTCTGCAGACAGAAAGCAATCACCCACGCCACAAACATTGCAAAAGAAATCCATAGCAGTTGGCTTTGCGCTTTCGACTCTCGACTCAATGAACCTCGCCTGGAATGCTTTTGGCATTCTCCTCAATCATAGACTGTACCTTACACTCAATTCTGATTTTCTATAGTTCGGTTGTAGCTTACACTGACTACATAGCTGAGCCGACTCTCAATTTTCCATGCCTCAGCCCTTGCGTATTGTGGCTTTGCTGGGGGCCGACTCCAGCCCCGCCAAACTGTGTCTCCAGCGAATCCTCGACATCCCTGGCATCACCCTTGCCGCCATCCTGATCGATTCTGCTCCTCCTTCTCCTGCCCAGCGGCGACGCAACCTCAGCCGCAATATCCGCCGTGAAGGCTACACCTATCCCATACGGCGCTCTCTGAATGCCCTGTTGCAACGCCTCGACCGCCTCGCCAACGCTCCCGTTACTCCCGCCGAACGCGATCAACTCTTGCATGCCGCCTTCCCCAATGAATTCCACACAGTGGAAGCCCTGGCGCTTCACCATCACATCCCCGTGATTTGCCTGGGCAACCTCAACAGTCCCGAAGTTGCCCAGCGCCTGGCCGAGATCGCCCCCGACCTTGGTGTGGTCCTCGGCACTCGCATCCTCAAGTCTTCTACTTTTTCTGTTCCGCGCCTCGGCTCGATCAACCTCCACAAGGGACAGGTGCCCGATTACCGCAGTATGCCTCCCGGCTTCTGGGAAGTATACGACACATAGGCCAGTGCCGGAGTCACTGTCCATTTCGTCGATGCCGGGCTCGACACCGGCAAAATCGTACTGGCATGCCACGCCCAATACCGGGCCGTATTCTCCACCCATGCGGCTATGTCCAGGCA
>CAZZGS010000348.1:0-5338 GCA_964653845.1 uncultured Bryobacter sp. | reverse complement strand
GGTCATCGCCGCTCACTCCCGTAATTACATGGGTCCCGATAACCAGCGGCGCAATGCTGCCAAAGTACATCTGGTCTGGATCGCAAATCGAAGTTTGCCACCGCTTCTTGCCGTCCTTCAGATTGAGCGCCACCAGATTGCAGTCTGGTGTCTCAAAATAAAGCCACTGCCCATAGACGCCTACACCACGATTGCCCAGATGGATGCCACCTTTGGATTCGTGCGCATGGTGCCAGATCTCGCGCCCGGTCCGCGCATCGATCGCCCACACATGGTCGGGCACTGTAAAATACAGCACGCCGTCCACCAGCACCGGTGTCGAGGAAACATTGCTGCCCAGCCCCGGCCCTGCATTGACACGATAGAGCCAGGACAGGCTCAAATTCTTCACGTTGCCGGAGTTGATCCTGGTCAACGAACTGAAGCGCCGTCCCGAATAATCCCCGTTGTACATCGGCCAGCTTCCCGCAGGAGGCTTGGCCAGTGTGGACATATCGAGTGTCTGGCTGAAGAGCCCCGTGCTCAAAGCCAGACCCAAAAACGCAAAAAACAACTTCTTCATTTCAAGCTCTCCAGGTAAGCCACCACGTCGTGAATATTCTTGTCCGAGATCTCGTCCAGCAGCGCCACATGCGCATCCAGCGGATCCTGCTTCATTACTTTGATTTGCGGTTGGATCGTGAACGAGCGGTAGTTTCCTTCCGCGTCGCGTAGCGCCACGTTGAAGTCATCGAGGCTCACCAGATTCCCAGCCACTGTCTGGCCGTTCGCCAGCGTAACCGTCACGTGCGCAGGCTTGATGCTTGGCGGCGGCGCTCCCCGCCCAAAGGCGACCGTCCGTGGGAAGAGAAACTTCTGCTGCAACGTGACCGCATCATAACGCTTGCCAATGCCGGCAAAGTCCCCCGTTGCTGCATGGCAACTGCTGCACTTGCCCGCGCCGCTAAAGTACAAAAGGCCCGCCTTTGGGTCACCCGAAAGAATGTTTTGAATTTGCAATTCCCCGCCATTGCGCAAGGTCGCGTAGACGCGCTGGTGCAGGAAGTGCGCAAGGTCCCCGGCCTGCGCCGCAGTTAAAGACTTCGCGTCGCCGCCGCTTCGCATAGGGTGTCCCTTGGTGAGGAAGGGCGAAACCAGGCTGCCATAACGATCACGCAATACGACCAGTGAGCGGATAAGATCCGAGCCGCGTTGGGCAGCCGGTAAAGCCTCGTTGCCACCGCGCGCCTTCTGCCCGTGACATGTGCTGCACTCCTCAGCAAACAGCGTTTTGCCGCGCTCGGCACCTGCGTCATCGACCAAGTGTGAATCGGCTGCGCCGCTGCCCAGCGGCCCTGGGCCTCGTCCGGTAGAAGCAGGTGGTCCGCCGCCCTTTGCTCCCGCTGCTGGCGTTGCCCCTGGGCCAAAGTGAGTGCTCAGATAATTGATAATCTGGCCCAATTCAGCGTCGCTCCCCTTGGCTCCGCGCGCCACCATCTGGTTTACAACTGCCGTCCACTGGTCCCGGCTCCGGCCAGCTCCAGTTACAACACTCGGCCCGTGGCAGGCAGAGCCGCAAACCTGCAACACCACAGCACGTCCAGGTGCATCCGGCATCGGAGCCCCTCCCGAAGGCTGCCCCAGAAGCAGTGGCGGAATCAGGATCGAAGCAAAGACTACTAAATGACGGGTCATACTCGACCCGTATCATACCCCTACGGCGATCATGGCGCTCAGCTCATCGGATTCGGCCGGGCAAATGGCCAATCTTCACTTCGCTATTCCATCTCTTCTTCCGCTTCGATCAGGATGGAAATCTCAAATACCATCCCCGCCTGTACCTGCTCTCGCCGGCGCACCTCGGCCTTGATCGGGAGCAAGTAAGTTCCCCGCTTCGTGTCGAGGAAAATCGCAGTCTTCCAATGCGTCCCACCCACAATCGCCAATACTCGCACGGTACCGAAGGCCTGCTTCGACACGGTTGTGGCCTTCTTTATTTGTGAGGCCACAGCCCTTGGCAAAGTGATGAAGTGCCAGGCTCCTTTCCCCTCATAGAGCCATAGGCTGCCCTCGAATGTGAATTCCCGGCTCACCCATTCAGGGTAGCGAACCCCTTACAGTAATAAGGTATGCAGAAGCTGCGGATCCGCCAGCGTTGGATGTCCTTGCCCTGGGGCATTATTACTCTTGCAATCTTTCTCGTCCTGCTGGTGGCAGGCATCATAGGCAACATTCAATATCCCGACGAGACACCCAGCATCCGCCTTGTCATCCCGGCCTTCGCCCTATATGGTTACGTGGTTTTCGCCTTGCTTTTTAATTGGCGAACTACAGTCGTCACTCCCAAGGGCCTGAGTGTCGGTGTCTGGCCATTAATGATGCAGCCTCCACGCAAGTTGGCTCGCAACGAAATCCGCCACTGTTTCTTCCGCAACGTCTCAACCTACGACGAAGGCACTCTGCTTGAGAGTTACTACGCTGCTGGTGTCGAGTCGATGGATGGCCGGCAGATCGAATTCTCCGCCCCGCACGAAACCGTTGAGCAGGCGGTGCAGGCGGCAAATCAGATTGCAGAAATGCTCAATCGGCAGTTAGGACAAAATCGCATCGAAGTGTACGAAGTGGATCAAATCCCCGAGACTGCTGAAATCCTCTCTACTCTCCTGCTGATAACCTTCTGGCTGGCGCTCTTTATCGCTGCTATTTTTCTAGGTGATGAATGGATCAGAATGTACCCTGAAATCCAAGGAAGACTTGACCCTGGCCTTCAAGACGAGGTTTGGATTGGCCTTGTTTCGATTCGAAGTTGAGGAAGGCCTGGCCGTCGCCCCACGCAGCAAAGACGATGTTGGGGCGGCCGTTTAGACCACCACTGACACGAATCGCATAGCGGGCATTGCCTTTGACGCCGAAGCCTTTGGGGTCGAGAGGATCAAAGACCGGTTCAACTCCCCAGGAGAATCCGGTGCCGGGAGGAGAGATGCGGGGCGTGGGGTCGGGGACTTTGTCGCCGAGGAACACTTTGAACTTGGAGTTGACCGGGAGGTCGTTGATGAGCTCGAGGATGGTAGTGCGAGAGCGCACGGCTGGATCCTCGGGATCCTTACGGGAGGGGACGGTGAACTTGAGCGAAAGAGCGTTGACGGGGGCGGAGAAATCGGGTAACGAGCTGAAGGAATTGGGGCGAAGAATAAAGGAGCTGCCAAAGGTGAATGGGCCAACCGGAGGACTTGGCGGTAAAGGCCATTGGAGCGGCGGTATGAGGCGGGGCGGCTGGATGCCTTGAGATTGACGGGCACCGAAGGTGGGCAGAGTGAGTTTGAGTTCGGGCAGGATGAAGAGCGGAACCAAGACATCTTCAACTGCAAAGAGTATTCGCGAGGTGTTGGGGCCGACGATGCCATCTATTTTGAGCTTGTTAGAGGTCTGGAAGAGGATGACCCGGCTGGTGGTGGCCTTGCCAAAGTCTCCGTCCACTTTGATGGGGGGCAGCCGGCGAATGTGATAGTTGAGGGCGTCCTGAACGGCTCGGACATCGGGGCCCCTCGAACCTGAAGAAAGCAGTTTGGTCATTACAGCTCCTAAAAACCGAAGCATAGCAGGGTTAGACTATTCGAACAAGAATTGTCCTCTTGTTGAACCTTTGCCTGATTGGTAGCTTCAGCGCGCAGACCCGGCACGTCCTGAAGGCGACCCCCGATACGGTGATTGTTGGCTACTACGATGCGACCTCAAAGCCTGTGCTTCGGATTCGGCCGAATGACGTCGTTGAGATTGAGACGCTAGGGATTGGGTCACCTCCAGCGTTCCCCCAGACAAGATCGCGCCCGCGCGCTTGGCGATAGCGGCGAAGATGTCAATCCGCGGACATATCCTTACCGGGCCTATTTACATTAAAGGTGCTGAGGCAGGCCATGCTCTGGAGCTACAGATCCCGAAAGTAAAGGTGACATACCCGTGGGCTTACAAGGCGATGGGGCGCAACGGAGCATTGGCCAATCAGTTTCCCGAGCCAAAACGGCGAGCGATTCCGATGGATTTGAAGCGGAATGTGGCACTATTTAAGCAGGGTTTCGAGATTCCTTCACCGCCTGGAATCTATGCGGGGAATCTGGATAACAAGGAGTTAGTGGCGGAGACTAAGTTATTCATCCCAGTTTACGTGCCAGTGGCGCTTTTTGAGGCAGAAGATGGACATGCCGGACAAGGCTACGGTGCAGTTCCGGTTTATATTGCATAAGGGCGAAAAGCTCGCCTGGCCGCGCGGGTAGACCACGACTCACTACATTGCCATGGGCCTCGACCCAGAACTGAATGTGGCAGCGAACTCGTCGTACAGGAGGAGGTAGACTACATGAGTGCCGAGAAGGTCTTGTCGCGGGCCGATGCATATATGTTGGTAAGTTGTGCGGTGAATTTCACATTACACAACTGGTGTACGGCACCAATTGACTTCACGCGATGATCCCCAAAAGGATCTTCGTGTCTGTTAAGAAATAGCGGCTCTTGCCTGGGCCTGAATCATCTGCTGAATGGACTGCGCCGTGATCTCGGAGTGTGTGGCTACCGCCGCAGGAGTGCCCTTGCGGAAGACGATGATTTGAGGGGAAGCGTGTTCAATCCCGGTAGTTTCAGCAATAAAGTTCGACATTGGCCGTTCTTTCTTTACCGAAATTAAATAGACCGGAACCTGTGGATGGGCCTCCTGGAATTTCTCTACTTGCGAATTAGCTTTCATGCTGATGATGCAAGTAGGGCTGTGCTTGAAGAGCACTGCCACTTCCTGCTCACCCAAACGGGCAAAGCCAGCCTCGCCCTCCAAAGGCAGCATCGTCGATTCTTCTTTTTTTCCCCAGAACATATTCGTCTCTTAGTTCCTCATTACTTTGGATGCGACTTAAGCGCCAAACGACTTCGACAATTTTGGTGTAGTTCGAGTTCTCGAATTCGCTTTTCGTATCTCATTTCCTATCCCACCGAACGGATTCGCAAACATTCCGCACTCCTGAACATTTCGACGCTTAACCCATTGAGTGTAATCGCATCTGCCTGCTAGCTTCTTCACTGGAGCAATTCCATGAACGAAGAATAGAGCATTGCCAATGATTCCTCGACTGCGGAGACCCTCAGCAAGACGGCATCGAATTACTATAATTTCACTTCGCTCTTCGCGCAAAGCGGCGCTGGCTCCATCTCTGGCACAGTCCAGGACGTCACCGGCGCTTCTCTCCCCTGATGGGCGAAGCTCTCGAATACACGCAAGACGGCGCGCCCATGACCAATCGCAACTTCGGCGGCGCCGGCAACTCCACCCGGGCTCAGCTTCCAGACCCCGATGCCGTCCAGGAAGTAAAGATCG
>CAZZGS010000347.1:4326-5342 GCA_964653845.1 uncultured Bryobacter sp. | reverse complement strand
CTATTGTCCAGTTGCCTGCTGCTGATGCCCCTCAACGAGTGGGTCACCAAAATTCGGTTTACAACCGGTTTCCTTGGAGGCTGGCAAAACAACGCCTTCCTATACCGCTTCCTTACGGACAAGATGCAAGCCATAGGGATTGCCGCATTCACCAGTGCAACTATCCCATTCCTCAAACTCGGCATGGCTGAATCCATCGTCTGCTTCCTGACAGTCTTCCTCGCCTTCTCCGCCAACATACATCTCTGGTATCTGGGATGGCTGCTGCCATTCCTGGCCGCCTGCCGCTGGAATCCTCTTCCCTGGCTCTTGCCAATGGCTTTACTCCCTCTCGCCTACGACCCCATGATTGGTTGGAGGCTCAGCGGTACCTGGTACGAAGACCAACTTATGAGAATCTGGATATGGACTGCCGTGGTAGTATTTTCTGGCTACAGATTTTTCAGCAACAGGAATGGATAGAATAGATCAGAAATGGCGATACATCTAAGAACGTTGGCGATTGCACTAATTGCCATGGGAATCGGCGGCGGCCTGCTCTCCCTAATTTGGATGATTGCCAATGGAGGCCCAAGCGGATTGGTAAATGTCTTTGACGAATTATCTTCTGTCATTGGTCCAATGGTGGTCGGGATTGTCTTCCTGAACATCTTTCTGGCTGTGCCGATGGTGATGACAGGCATGGGTCTTCTCCGCGCACAGGGCTGGGCACGCACAATGGGCATGGTGGTCTGCGCACTCGCGATCATTAACATCCCGCTCGGTAGCATGCTCGGTGGTTATGGCCTCTGGGTTCTTACATCTCTAGAAGTAGAGCCGCTTTTCGAAAATCGCGGAGACAACCGCTAACAGCAGGGTCAACTGCCCCAATCGAATTGGGCGATATGCCCCATAATGCCGGCTGCTAGCCGGCTTTTTCTTTTGTTTTCAGTTATGTAGCCTTTGGCTGGTCAAATGCCTCAGATGTCATAGAGGTAAATGATGTTCTACGTGTTTATTTTCATCTGGGCCTTCGC
>CAZZGS010000347.1:0-4316 GCA_964653845.1 uncultured Bryobacter sp. | reverse complement strand
GGTGTGGCTGCTGGCCTGGGCCATCAAGCAGGGCGAATTCAAGAATCTGCGCCAGGGTGCAAGGTCCATTTTTGACGACGAAGAACCGGTGGGTATGGTCACAGACTACTTTCCCGGCGAAGCGCCACTCATGAAACAGCTGGAGGTGCAGCGGTGAGCGACACAGCCCTTGAGTTGAATCCACAAGGAGAAGCAGTTTCCCGAATAGAGGTTGACCAGTCTGCCGAATGGGTGGTCACTATTTACTGGGCCAGCTCCTTATTCTGGCTCCTGATGGCTACGCTGGCGGGGCTGATCAGTTCGGCCAAGCTTCACTCTCCCGACTTTTTAGGGGGCATGGAATGGCTCACCTTCGGCCGGATCCGTCCAGTGCATTGGGACACCGCAATCTACGGCTTTGGTGGCACCGCTGCGTCGGGCACACTGCTCTGGCTGCAGGCACGTTTGTGTCAAACTCGAATTCCCTTCCCAAAGCTACTAATAGCCGGCGGCATCATCTTCAACGTTGGCGTTCTGCTGGGTTCGATTGGCGTTTTGATGGGTCAATCGACAGGCGTAGAAACTCTCGAGTTTCCGCTTTACGCGATGCCTCTACTGGTCATCCCTTACGTCTTCATTGTCATCGCAAACTTCCGGATGTACTTTACCCGGCGCAGCAGCCACACCTATGTTTCCCAGTGGTACTTGATGGCCGTTACCATCTGGTTTCCAATTCTAGTGGTGGCAGCCGAAGCCTCTACCAACCTTGGTGCCGTCGACGGAGTTGCCCAAGCCGTCGCCAACTGGTGGTACGGACACAATGTAGTTGGTCTTTTCGCTACGCCAACTGCAATCGCCGCAGCCTACTATCTGATCCCCAAGGTCATTGGCAAACCCATTCACAGCTACCACCTCTCGCTGCTCGGCTTTTGGTCAAACGCAATCTTCTACAACTGGGCCGGTACACACCATCTCACCGGTGGGCCCCTCCCAGCCTGGACGATCACTGTCGGAGTCGTAGGCAGCATGATGATGTTCATCCCTGTCATCACGATCGGTATCAATCACCACATGACGATGCTGGGGTCTTTCCATCTCCTGAAGACCAGCCCAACACTACGCTTTGCCGTTATGGGTTCGATGGTGTACACACTTGCCAGCTTCCAGGGCTCACTCGAATCGCTGCGTAGCCATCAGGAAATTACACACTTTACCCACTACACGATCGGCCACGTCCACTTTGGGATGTACGGTTTCTTCGCGCCGCTCATGTTCGCCATGATGTACTACGCTATGCCACGGCTGACCGGCAATGAGTGGAGTTCGGCGCGGCTGATTCGCATCCACTTCTGGTGCACCCTATTCGGCACAGCGCTTTATGCCGGAGCCATGTGTTGGGCAGGCATCCGCCAGGGTCAGATGATGAATGACCCGGCGATTCCCTTCCTCAATATCGTTGCCTTCACTAAGCCTTACCTCTGGCTGCGAACCATAGCTGGTCTGATTTTGTTCAGCGGCACCATTGCCTTCCTGATCAACTTCATCCGCATCGTGCAGCCGCACAAACTGCGCTTCGTTACCCCGACGTTGCTCAACACAGAGCGTGACTACAAGATGCTGCTCAAAAAAGAGAGCGAGCTTAAGCATAATGACAAGTAGAAATATTGGATTGGCCCTGGGCATCTTCCTCACCATCGCCGCCTCCGTTACCGGCCTCGTAATCGTACCCAACTGGCAGTTCCGGGAACTGCAACCGGTCAAAAAAGCCGACGGCACACAATACCCGGTTCCCTATTTCGGCGAACAGCTAAAAGGGAGAGGAGTCTACATCGATCAAGGTTGCATCTATTGCCACACCCAACAGATCCGCATGAAAGGTTACGGGGCGGACATCAGACGCAACTGGGGAACCCGTCGCAGCGTACCTCGCGATTACATCTTTGAGAAGCCTCACCAGTTGGGGACTCAACGCACCGGCCCTGACCTCGCCAGCATCGGATCGAGACAGCCATCCGCCGTCTGGCATGCCTTGCACCTTTATAATCCTCAGATCACCTCACCAGGCTCAACCATGCCGAGATTCAACTATCTGTTTACAGAAATGAAGGATGGCGATGCTTTACCGGCTGGAGCATTCCCTGCCGATGTAGTCAAAATCCCGGCACCGCTGCAAACAAACGGCATAACCCAGTTGGTACCGAACGATCGAGGTAAAGCTCTCATAGAATACTTGCGCGGGCTCAACAAGACCTTTCCACTCCCGGAGGCTGCGCAATGAACCCAGATCAAACAAAACCGGAGTTGAAGCGGGTTCCAGAAATGGAAGACAGCATCATGGAAATGCACACTGCGGCCATGCGCGAGATGCAAGAGCCGCGGGACGGCATTCGGCCAACTCCAGTTCTCTTTCTAATCATTTGCTTTTTTTTCACGATGTGGGGAGGCTACTACATGGGCACCTATGCCGGCGACTGGACCGGCAATGGGCTCGCGGAACGCGCGGCCGGGCCAGGCGCCGCAGGCCCTAGCGCTCCGCAAAACCCCATGGTGCTTGGCGCAGAAGTCTACAACGCCTGCACCCAATGCCATCAGGCTGACGGCAAGGGGCTGGCGGGGCAGTTTCCGCCACTGGCCGATTCAGAATATGTCAACGGCGATGTTCGCCGGCTGGCAGCCATTCTGGTAAACGGCATAAATGGAGAATTGGTCGTAAAGGGCCAAACCTACAACGCTCAGATGCCGGGCTGGAAGGACAATTACAACGACGAAGAAATCGCCGCAGTGCTGACCTATATCAGAAGCTCTTTTGGAAACAAGTCGGGCCCGGTAGCGAAATCTGTGGTCGAAGCCGTCCGCAAAGAAGTGGGTGCCAACGGCGCCTGGACCTCAGCCACCCTCACTGAATTCGCAAACAAGAAGTAAACAACCATGAAGCAAAGAATCGATTGCGACTGCGGTGACGAAGCCCCGGCATCGGTCTGGTGGAGGATCGGCGCGGGTGCCTTTCTTGCCATGAATGCCATGGTGATGGGCTTGGCGGTAAATGGCTCTGAAGTCACTACGGAAGAAAGATTCAGTCTCGAGCTATCGATTCTTTGCCTGGCGGTTGCCGTATTTGGTTTACTGGCCAAAGAGTTTATCGAAGCAATTTGGCAGGCCTTCAAACTTAGACGCCTGGGCATTGAGTTGCTCTTCCTGCTGGGCATCGCCGGCAGCCTCGGGGCATCCATCGTTTCACTACAAACTCAAAAAGGTGGAACCTATGCTGATGTGGCATCCATGCTTCTCGTCATCTATTCACTGGGACGCCAAGTGGGAGCTTATGGCAAAGCGAGAGTTCTGCGGTCATTAAGTGATTGGGCACCAGACCAGCGAATGGTGCGCAGACTCAGTGGCGAACGTGTCACTGCGGCGGAGGTCAAAGCCGGAGATCGCTTTCGCGTCTTGCCAGGTGAATCAGTGCCAGTGGATGCGTGGATTATGGCTGGATCCGCTTATTTCCATGAAGCCACGTTGACTGGAGAGAGTTTCGCCAGAAGCCGCACGGTCGGGGATCTGGTATCGGCTGGCACCTTTCTCATGGATGCCTCAGTCGATTGTGAAGCGACTGGCCAAGGCGGTGAAGCGGAACTCGACCAAATTCGAGATCTGGTCTCGGCTGGGTTGTCAATCCCAGGTCGCGAACAACGATTGGCGATGGCCGTGCTGCGCTGGTTTGGGCCGGTGGTCATTCTGGTCAGCCTCATCACGCTCTTCGTTCATTCCAGAAATGGGGACTGGGCGACAGCCCTCTTCGCTTCGCTATCCGTGCTGGTGATTGCCTGCCCTTGCGCCCTCGGCTTTGCCACACCACTCGCAGTTTGGTCGGCGATCTCTCGCTTGAGAGAACTCGGTATTTTGGCCCGGTCCGGCGAGGCAATCGAGAAGCTAGCCGAAATCGATACAGTCGTATTCGACAAAACGGGCACGCTTACTCTGCCCGAAGAGTATGAAGCCAGTTGGCAGGTCGCTCCAGCCTGGAAGGGCCGGGAGAACGAATTGAGATATCTCTTGCGTGAGGCAGAATCAGCAAGCCACCACCCCATCGCAACAGCCCTGCGGAGCCTTTGGGAGGGCCAACCGATAGAAGCGTCAACTACCCTCGAAAGCATCCGATTGCTGGCAGGCGTTGGCATCGAAGCCCGCTTCGCCGACGGGCGCTTGCTCTTTGCGGGTGCCAGGCAACAAAGCCGTGAACTCGAAGTACGAATGGATGGCGATCTTGCGGCCGAAATCACACTCAAAGAGATCTGTGAGGGCAGCGTACCGGAAGCAGTCCTCGATCTCGAACGAGCAGG
>CAZZGS010000346.1:0-5345 GCA_964653845.1 uncultured Bryobacter sp. | reverse complement strand
CTGTAGCGCAATGAAAGTCTTCCAGCAGCGGAAGCAAGAATGGAGAGCGAGTCTGGATTGAAAGAGTCATTTTGCTCGCGAACTCTTTCGTAGGCCGCCAATGCCCTCTCAAGCGAGCCTTCGCGGAAGCTATTGGGCTGCACCCGTAACCGCTCAAATTTATCGAGTGCTAGGTCCTCGTGGTTCGCTGAGGAAATCTCTCGTAATGTCAACTTCAGCTTGAACCATGAAGTAAGGTCGGGAGCAATCGTCTCTACCAGGGGGGACAATCGGTCAGCCATCCACCAAATCTGAATCAGCTGGCGCTGGATCAAGTCTTCCCGGCGCAAGTTAAGCGAGTGAATCGCGTCGAGAAGCTTCTGCTCCGAACCGTACAGAGTGATCGGGAAGGTGACGCAAACTACAGGCAAGGTGTCTGAGGGCGAAACGCGGTCCAATTCTTGCTCCAGCCAACTAGAGGCAGCGCCAGGATCGGTAGGTTGAAAGTTGATAATCGGGATCGCCAAGCTACCGCTGAGTTTTTGAAGGCACTGATCTCGACTGATATCGCTCACATATTTGACCCAAACGACACCCCGCGTGTTGAAACTAATCCAATCCTTGAGGATCGATAGAACCCCATCAATGGAGTCAGTCTGCATAGAGGTTGCTTCCCCCAGGAGAACCGGAAGGAAGGCGGCCAAAGTCCATCAGCAAGTCGACGGCAAGGGGGTGAACACCCATCCAGGAAACTCCATTACACTGCAGCACGAATCTTTGGCGCAAGAGGTTGTAGAGTGTCGAGTTCGCAATATCAGCCGTTGCATCCTTACGGTGGTAGATCTCGACCAAAAGCTTAAGCTTTTCGTCCAAACTTGGCTCGTTGGGATTTGGTAGGGTAGAGCCGAGGCGCTGCTTATAATTGTTCTTCATTTCGAGAATCGCTTTGTCAGCATCCACCATTTCAATTTGAGCTGAGCTGCGGATTCTGGCAAACATGGTGGCACTCACCACCAGCGAGAATAGATCTCTGAGAAATCCTCCACAGGCCAATATGCACCGCTGCAAGACGCCGTGAGCCATCAGATCTGGTCTCATCCGCGCATGAACTACAGCTGCAAGTGCATCGACGGAAGCTTGATCTACGGTATGGTCACGCGTGTAGACGGAAATATCCGGCACCACACAAGATTCGAAACCGTATGGCTGGACTTCTTGGAACTGGTCCGAGTAGTAAAGCCATAGAGGAATTGAAATGATGAGGTTGGCGCGAAAACTCTGCAAGCTTGGTCTTAATCCTTGAAAAACATCAAGCAGAGTCTGTGTTGGCAAGTTCAATTTGTCGAAATCCTCAACGAGTACGATCCACTGCTTATTGGTGTGGTGCAACAGGATTTGATTGCAGGATTCAAGGACATCATTCATCAATTCGGTCAAATCAGAGACGAGCGAAAATTCGTATTCCTGCTCCCCAACTTCGCGACTTCGGCCCTGCCGGAGATTACCGAATAGCTTTAGATAGGGAAGGTCGAAACCGCCGCCCCAGCCCTTCTCTTCAGTTTGCAGATGCTTTGTCCACTTCGTGGACAGATGCTTGCGGACACGGCTGATCAATTCCTCCAGGTTGTTATCACTGAATCCAGATATCGCAGGTTGAGATGTCGCTTGAACTAAGCGAATCAAGATTAAGAGGAGGATATCGTAATAGCGCAAAGCACCGGGATTTAGCTCAGACAGAACACTGATGCGAAGCGGCTCTAACTCATCGGCGAGTGCGTCCATAACACGCACAAGCTCTGTGGTCTTGCCAACTCCAGGATGACCTAGTAAAAAACCGTGGAAGTCGAGCTTGTCTTCGGCGGCGTCCGCGAGGTTAAGCTTTAAGCGGGACATTCGATCTTCGCCCCGAACTTTCTGCACTTCGTATCGGTAGAAAGCATCCAGTTCTTCACGACTCAGAAGTGGGGCAGAGTCTAGCGTCTGACCAACTTCTTTGAGGGTTTCTGCCTGCCGGAGAAGGGTCATTTTGGAAGATGGGGCCATCGTTGCTATCGTACCGAATGGAAATGGCAAAGGAAATATCGAGGCGCGAATTGAATCGGACGCTGCTTTCGCGGCAGCTGCTGCTGGGGTCGGTTGCTCTTAAAACCGATCATGCTGTTGAGCAGGTGGTGGCGCTGCAGGCACAGGTGGCTAGCCCGCCTTATTTTGGGCTTTGGTCTCGGGCACATGGATTTGAGCCTTCGCAGTTGATGGCCTTGCGGGACTCAGAGCATGTGGTGCGGGCGGCTTTGCTGCGGTCTACTTTGCACTGGGTGACGGCTGCCGATTACCGGTGGATTCGGCCTGTGATTCAGCCGGCGCTGGAGAAGGCCTGGCAGGGCTTCTTTGGGGCTCGTAAGTCTGGCATCGAAGTGGGGCCGCTTTGTGAGGTGGCGCTGGGGATCTTGAGTGCAGGGCCGATTTCTTTGAGTCAGTTGAGCGATGGGTTGCTTCAGGAGTTTCCCGCCTGGAATAAAGAAGCGATGGAGTATGGCGTTCGGACGCATCTGCCGCTGGTGCAGGTGTCGCCGGCTGGAGCTTGGAAGGGCGGGACGGCGGCTCGTTATCAGTTGGTTGAAGTGGATAAGGTTGTGGATGCGGCGCGGTTAGTTAGAAGATACCTGGCGGCCTTTGGGCCGGCTACGGCTCGTGATGTGGCGACATGGGCGGGCTTCACTGCGATCGGTAAGACGCTGGAGGCGATGCGGGGTGAGTTGGTTGAGTATCGTGATGAGGCTGGCCGTGTGCTTTATGATTTGCCTGGGTCGGAAATCATCGACGGGGACTTCCCTGCCCCGGTGCGCTTTGTCGCGGAATACGACAACCTTGTGCTGTCTCATGCGGACCGGAGCCGCGTGTTGCCTGAGGTGCACCGCAAGAAGGTGTTGCTGACGGCGGGCAGAGTTTCGGCGACCGTTCTGATCGATGGCTTTGTGGGTGGGGTTTGGAAGCTCGAGCGGGAGAAGAAGCTGGTGAGGATCAGAGTGGAGTTGTTTGCCGAGCCGTCCAAGCGATTGCGGAAAGAGATCGATACAGAGGGTGCGCGGTTGCTAAATTTCGCCGCTGCCCACGAACTTGATGTTAGATGGATAGTATGACGATGCCCGGACGGCGACGGCAGGCGATTCTCTTCAGTGTTCTGGGGATCATCACCATTGTCCTCACCGTTGCGCTCAATATCAGTTGGGTGGTGCTGAATTGGCGCACCGGGGTGTTCTTTGTTTTTGGGGTGATTTTCTTTTTGCTGGTGATCGCTGGTATGGTGCTGAATACAATCTTTCTGGTGCGTGAGATCCGCAGGAACGAACAACATGATGCCTTCCTCAACGCGGTGACGCATGAGCTGAAGACGCCGGTGGCCTCGATTCGCTTGTACCTTGAGACCTTGCAGCGGCGTGACATTGCAGAGGATAAGCGGCGTGAGTTTTATCGCGTCATGCATGACGATACGAACCGGCTGATGGGGACGATTGAACAGGTGCTGGAGGCGAGCCGGGTGGGCAGCCGTAGTGGTCGCGGCCCGCATAGTGTATCGCTGGCCGATGTGGTGGCGGAATGCGTCGATATGGCTCTGATGCGGCATCACCTTGCTGCGGATTCGCTGCGAGTGGAGAAGAAACTGCCAACCGGGGATGCGGCTATTGTGCGCGGGGATGCGCCTGAGCTCAAGAGCGCAGTGAGCAACCTGATTGAGAATGCAATCAAGTATTCTGGCGGCGAAGTGAAGGTGTCGATTGAGATGGAGCGGCTGGATCCGCGACGCGTTGCTGTGCGGGTGAAGGATCAGGGGATGGGAATTCCGACCAAGGAATTGAAGCGGATCTTTAGCCGTTTCTATCGTATTCCTGGCGTGATTACGCAGAAGGTGAAGGGGACGGGGCTGGGTTTGTTTATCGTTCGTAGTGTGGCTCGCAAGCATGGGGGACGGGTGTATGCCACTAGCGACGGGGCTGGATTGGGCAGTACCTTCACGATGGAACTGGAGAGCGAATTTCGCCCCAAGGGAGTGGTGAGCTGATGCATGTACTGGTTGTCGAAGACGAGCAACATCTGGCCGAGGGCTTGCGATTCAACCTTGAGGCCGAGGGCTTTGAGGTGACCGTTCGCGAGAACGGTGAGGATGCGCTGGCGGATTTTGAAGACAAGAAATCGGGTTATGACTTGCTGGTGCTCGATGTGATGCTGCCGGGAATCGATGGCTTTGAGGTGATCCGCCGCTTGCGCGAACAGCGGCAGTTTCTGCCCACGCTGATGTTGACCGCCCGTAGCCGGCCAGACGATGTGGTGAAGGGAATTGCGGCTGGAGCGGATGATTATCTGGCGAAGCCTTTTGATCTGGGCGTGCTGATTGCGCGGATCAAGGGCTTGATTCGGCGACGGGAATGGATGGGGGCGAGTGCGCCCATGCCTGCCGAACAAATCACGATCAATGGGCGGTTGATCGATTTCAAGACGCTTGAGATTGAGGTGGATGGGGAGCGTCAGCCGTTGACGTTGCTGGAAGTGAATTTACTCAAATATCTGATCGAGCATGAAGGTGAGGCCGTGAGCAGGGCCGATTTGCTCGATAAGGTTTGGCAGGTGCAGAGCGATACCGATACGCGTGCGATCGATAACTTTATCGTGCGGCTGCGTAAGTATATCGAGACGGATCCGGCGCATCCGGAATGCCTGCTGACTGTGCGTGGCGTGGGTTATCGGCTGAACCGGAATTAGCCGAAGACTTCTTTGAGGGTGTCGAAGAAGAGATCGATGTCGGTGCGGCGGGTGTGGATGTGCGAGGAGATGCGGATCTTGGGCCCGCGAAGGGTCCAGACTTTGCGCTGGGCGAGCTTGGCCCAAAGGGGAGCGTAGTCGGGGCGGTCGACTTCAAAGGCCACCATGCCGCCGTAGAGGCTGGGGTTGGATGAAGTCAGAACTTTCAGATAAGGGACTTGTTTGGCTCGGCTGTAGGCGTATTGCGCCAGGTTGTGGATGCGGTCGTAGATCTTTTGAGGGCCGAGTTCTTCGATGAAGCGCAGGGCTTCCAGGACTCCTTCAAGTTCGGCACGATTGTTGCAGCCAAGCAGCATGTACTTGACCGCGTCTTTTGAGTTTTGCCAACCGTCGACGACGATGGTGGGCCAGAGTTTCGATTGGAAGTTTTTGTTGACGTAGAGGACGCCGCAGCCGGGCGGGGTGAGCATCCATTTGTGCAGGCTGCCGGCGAAGACGTCGCAACCAAAGTCATCAATACGGAAGGGGACCTGACCGGCGAGGTGAGCGCCGTCGACAACTCCATCCCCAACGCCGCGCGCACCGCCTTGCCGTCGGGCAACATCGTC
>CAZZGS010000345.1:0-5347 GCA_964653845.1 uncultured Bryobacter sp. | reverse complement strand
TTCTCCAAGTTCAAAGCGAACGGCGTGGTGAGCCGTCAGGTCGGCGAGCAGTTCCGCAAGGCGGTTCTTTCACAAGGCAATTCTCAGCCTGCCTCGGTGCTCTTTCGTAACTTCATGGGCCGTGATCCTGACCCCTCTGCGCTACTCCAGCGTATTGGGTTAACCTCAAAGTAAATCACGCCATGATTCAGATTCTCCTGCTGCTCCCCACTCTTCTTGCGGCTGCCCCCACCTTCCACAAGGATGTCGAGCCAATCCTCCAGCGGCGATGTCAGGGCTGCCATCGGTCGGGTGAAATTGGTCCCATGAGCTTTCTCAATTACAAGGAGACCCGCCCCTACGCCAAGGCGATTGCCGCCGCCACTTCGGCAAAGAAGATGCCACCCTGGTTTGCTGAAAGCACCCCTCATGCTTTATCCAATAACCCAATGCTCCCGGCTTCTGAAATTGCCACACTCAGTGATTGGGCCAAAACCGGAGCCAAAGAAGGTAACCCTTCAGACGCCCCTGCGCCAAAGTCCTTCGTCAGCGGCTGGAACATCCCCACCCCCGATCTGGTCTTTGAAACACCCAAGGACTTCGAGATCCAGGCCACCGGGTTTGTGGAATACCAATATGTCGTTCTGCCCTTGAACCTCAAGGAAGACAAGTGGGTACAGTTCGCAGAAGCTCGTCCCAGTAACCGCTCTGTTGTGCACCACTTCGTTGCCTTCGTGCGCGAGCCAGAATCGAAATGGCTTCGCGATGTTTCCCCTGGCGAATACTACCAGCCCAAGCGCAACCCCGGCCAGAAAGCTGGCCCCGATACTGGTGGTGCAGGTTCAGAGGTGCTGGCTTCTTACGTCCCTGGCGATCAACCGCCTCATCTCAATCCTGGCCAGGGCTATCTGCTCCGTGCCGGCAGCGACTTGGTTTTGCAGATTCACTACACCCCCAACGGCAAGCCTCAAAAGGACCGGTCCCGTGTTGGTATCGTTTTCAGCAAGCAACCTGTTACCGAGCGAATCACACTGGTTGCCGCAACCACCACGCGTTTCGTGATCCCGCCTGGAAACGAAGACTACAAGGTGGAGTCGTCGTTCACGTTCCGCAACAACGCACGTCTGTTGAGCCTGTCTCCGCACATGCACCTGCGTGGCAAGGCCTTCGAGTATCGTCTGGTTCACCCAGACGGCACGGTCGAACCATTACTCAAAGTGAACCCCTATCGCTTTGATTGGCAGCTCGATTACGATCTTGAAAAGCCAATCAACCTCGTATCGGGAATGAAGATTGAATGCACTGCCTGGTTCGATAATTCGCCCAACAACAAGTTCAACCCCGATCCGGCAGCTGAGGTCCGCTTTGGAGAACAATCTAGCGACGAAATGATGGTGGGCCAGATCTTCATCGGAATTGACTCAGGCTTCAAGACGCGTATCGACTGGTTCATGAACCGTAAGCCCTAAGCCGGGCAGTCTAGCTGGTTTTGGTTGAGGTAGAGGGCGTGCTGCTTGTTGTCGACGCAGGCTTGGATTCTGACTTCGTTTCAGACTTTGATTCTGACTTCGTTTCAGATTTTGATTCAGACTTGCTCTCTGAGGAAGAAGAACTGGTCTCAGGCGACTTAGCATCCTTCGCCCCACCACTTCCCTTGTTGTAATCCGTAATGTAAAACCCGCTCCCTTTGAAATGGAACGAAGGTGCACTCATGAGACGCTCGACCGCGCCGTTTCCATCGTTGGGGCATTCCACATTGGACTGTCCACACTTCGTGAAAGACTCGTCACTGAACTTTTGGATTGAATCAAAGGTCTTACCGCATTCCGAACAGCGGTATTCATAAATCGGCATACTTCTATTTTGGCAGGTATTGACTAGCGCTTCATGGCGGCTTCAGGATTAATTCCTGCTACCGTCTTGACGCCGCTCAACAGTTCGATTGCTTTCTTCATAAGCGAATCTTCCTTGGGCTTGTCAGAAGGGGCATTCGGAATTCCGTCGCCGTCCGGATCCTCATCGGCAACAAGCATCGTATCGTTCATCGGATAATTCGGCACCACACCGGTATCCTGGATCGCCTTGCCGTTGGGAGCATAATACTTTGCCACGCTCAAAATTACCGCACTGCCATCGTCGAGCGACAATGCCTTGCGAATCGACGCATCGCCATAGCTGCGCTCACCAACAACATCCGCCCGCTTGCTATCAAGCAAGGCCGCCGCGAGAACTTCTGCCGCGCCTGCGGTGCCGCGGTTAACAATCACCACCATCTGGTTCTTCCAGACCTGCTTGGCTGCATCGGCAACAAACTTCTGCTCATCCATCCTCTGGCCCTTTACCGATCCAATCGCGCCCTTGTCGAGGAACCAGTTTGCCATCTCCACGCCATCGGCAGGGGTACCCGTTGAACAATGACGCAAGTCGAGGATCAGCTTCTTTAGGCCCTTTGAATTAGCACTTTCCAAGCCCTTCTTAACTGCTTCTTTGAGATTGCCTTCGAGCGCATTCACAACAAATGTCCCCACTCCATCTGCGCCTAGGGTCAAGACCGGCTGCGGGTAGGCAGACTTCACGCGGGTCAATGCCAACTTCTCAGGCTCAGGCTTGCGAGCCCGCAGCACCTGCACATCGACTGTCGAATTCTCATCGCCCATCAGTAACATCTCGGCAAAGGCCAGTGGCATGTCGCGAGTCGATATTCCTTTGATCGTCTCAAGCATGTCGCCGGTGTGCAGCCCAGCTTTAGCGGCCGGTGATCCCGGCACAGAATCCACAACACTGACATAACCGAAACGGCGGCTCAGAACCAAGCCCACGTTCGCCTTCGAGGCACCCTTGGTTGCCTGATATTGCTTGTACTGATCGGCATTCAAATAGCTGGCAAAGGGGTCGATCGACTCCAGCAATCCGTTCAATGCGCCAAGAGTGACATTCTTCATGTCCGGCTCTTCGACGTAATCGCTCTTGATTCGAGTGATCACTTCGCTGAAAACACTGAAGTGCTTGTAGGGATCGTCGCTGTTGCTTGCGCTGCGGCCCAGCTTCACGCCGACCAGCAGCATGACTACTGCCAGGAGCGACGATGAGACAAAAAGAAATTGAAATCGGCGATTCATTGGGTGTTTTTTCTCCGCAACCTCATGTTAACAGACGGCGTTACGGCCCTTTTGTTACGTTTATTGCTTCCTGACTACTTCAACTCTTTGATGCCGGCATTTCGAAATCGATGGAAACCACCTTCTACCCAGCGCTGGCTTTTTGCTTTAGGGTCTGACCGGTGCGATTGTAGGGCGATCATCCCCATTCCGGTCCCGGTCTTGGCGTGGTTGGAGCTGTCGGTCCAGTCTGCTGTCTTCTGGCCATTGATCCAGACCTGGATGTGAGGAATCTCACCCTCAATCCGGATCCGCAGATGGTTCCAGTCGTCCTTCTTCCAGTATTTCATCCACTCCCGGTCGAGTCGCATTCCTGTGCCGTTGCCCTCGACGCCAATCTCGGGAATCCGCTCACCGTAAATGCCGCCCACCACTCCACCTTCAAGGTAATCGATCATGATCTGGTAAGCCTCGCCTTTTTCGGTCGCCCGCAGAAATACACCTCCGTCACAGCCAAAGTCCGGCTTTACTTCGAGACTCAGTTCGTAGTTGGCATATTGCTTATCGGTCAGAATGATTCCGCCGTTGCCAGGCTTATCCTGCGTAACGGTGATCAAGCCCTTGTCGATCTTCCAGGCCTTCGTATTGCCATGGTGATTCACTTCGCTTATGTGCCAGCCTTTGAAGCTCTTGCCGTCAAAGAGCGGCTTGAAGCCCTTGGGCAAACCCTCCGCCCTCAATCCAGTAGCGAGCGCAATCAGTATGATCCATTTCATGCAGTCCATTCTATTTGAATCGCGAGATCGGCGCGAACACGGCATTCACCGCCCTGGCATAGTCCAACGGATTCAAGATCAACTGCATCCCGCGTTGCCCCGGTGATACCGAGATCAGATCAAACAACTGAGCCAACTCATCCACCACAACCGGATAGTCTTTCTTGGCCGCCAGCGCCGTCACTCCACCGCGTATGTAGCCCGTCAAGGGCTGCACCTCTTTGAGCGCTACGGTGTCGATTTTGCGGTCGCCACGTGCCCTTGCCAGCGCCTTCAAGTCGAGTTCTGTATTGGCCGCAATCACTGCCATCGTAATGCCGTTTGTGTCGCCCCTGGCAACCAGCGTTTTAAAGACCTGTTCTTCGGGCAAACCAATCTTGCGCGCTACCGTCTCGGCGCTTAAATCGTCCTCGTCCACCTCGTACTCTCGTACCTCATAGACGATCCCCATCTGATCGAGCAAACGCATTGCATTGGTCTTTGTCGCCACAATTCTGTATTATGCTCTCAAAGCCAATGCTACGTCGCTATCTATTCCTCACCCTCATCCCGGCCCTGCTCTGCGGTCAAGACCTCTGGGAAAACCCCGTTCGCAAACTGCTCAAAGAAGGCAAGCCCGTCATCGCAGGCACTGTCACCACCGCCAGCGTCGACGTCGCCGCCCAGATGGCCAACATGGGCTTCGATCTAATTTGGATCGAGATGGAACATTCACCCATCACCCTTGAAACCGCCCGCAGTATGATCCTCGCCACCCGCGGACTTAAGGCCATGCCTTTCGTTCGCATCCCTGTGAATGAACTCTGGACAGCCAAGCGTGCTCTCGACATGGGTGCCATCGGTGTGATCTTCCCCTTCACTTCCACCCCTGAACTCGCCAAACAAGCCGCCGCCGCTACCAAGTATCCGCCCGAAGGCAAACGCGGCTTTGCCGCCGGCCTCCCCAGCTTCCGCTGGCCATCTCCCGAAGGCTATCCCGTCTTCGCCAACCGCAACGTCATGACCATCGTCATTGTGGAAGAAGAACGCGCCCTCGCCAACCTCGACGCCATCGCCTCCACCCCCGGCATTGACGTCCTCTTCATCGGCACCAGCGACCTCAGCCAGTCCCTCGGCGTCAGCGGCCAAATGAACCACCCCAAAATGAAGGACGCCCTCTCCAGAATTCTCGCCGCCGGAAAGAAATACAACCTCCCCGTCGGCCGCCCCGCCGGCACGCCAGAACTGATCAAGCAATACCTCGCCGAAGGCTTCCAATTCATCCAGGGCCCCTCCGATCTCGTCATGCTCGGCAACGGTGCCAAGTCGCTGCTCGACGTCATGGGTAAGTCCGGCATCGACCCTAAGTCCCGCCCGTTATACTGAGGCCAATGCCCCTTCAAATCGGGTTGCTTGGCAAGCAGCTATTTCTCGTTGTCTTTACGCTACTTCCGATCATCAACCCGCTCGGGCTTACGCCAATCTACCGCGGCATGACCGCCGGCTGGTCTGAAG
>CAZZGS010000344.1:3852-5351 GCA_964653845.1 uncultured Bryobacter sp. | reverse complement strand
CGTCTAATGGCTCTTCCCTCCCATCTACCCAGACGGAAGTCGAAATGCCAAGGAGTCCGTCAACCGCCCCTTTTGTGAACGCGAGCAGTGACGAAGGAACACCGTTAAGGGGTGCCATGACTGCGAACGGAGCCTGGGCGAAATCGGAGGGCAATCGGTGAACTGTGGTCATTCGCTTTCTACCGGAATCAAAAGGAAGTTCGGCAATGCGGGGCATGCTTCGCTCTAGCTCATCTTTCCTCAGACCGAACCTCGCTGCGGCGACGGCTAAAGCAACTTCAGTAGGGTCGCCCAAGACGGGGGAATCGGACTGCACTCTAGTTGCCGGCACGACGGCGTCGTTGCAGAGTGCGCCGCCGACCATTAGCAGCGTCGCCCCATGAGGCAGTTCCGCGCCGGACTCCACGGAATGGACACTGTCCGTGATATCCAAAGCATGACCGGCGACCTGCAGAGTGGCCGCCGTCATTCGATTCTCAGTAAGTGTTCCGGTCTTGTCAGAGCAAATCACGGTTACCGAGCCGAGAGTCTCCACGGCCGACAACCTCCGCACCAGAACACGACGCTTAAGCATTCGCTGTGCGCCGAGCGTAAGGGCGATGGTGACGACAGCGGGAAGTCCCTCAGGGACTGCCGCAACTCCAATACTGACTGCCGTCAGGAACATCAGCTTAAGGTCCTCTCCGCGCAGGAGTCCCAGAGTGAAGATGACCGCGACAATAGACAAGGCCGTAGCCGCCAAACCCTTCCCCAGCTGCGCTAGCCGGCGCTGGAGAGGTGTCGCTTCCTGATCAACCGTCTGGATCAGCGTAGCGATTCGCCCGAGTTCAGACCGCATGCCGGTCTCAGTAACTACGGCGATTCCGCGGCCGGCGGTAACGAACGTACCTCTGTAAATCATGTTGACGCGGTCGCCCAGCGGAAGGTCAGGTTTGTCGATGGCGGCTGTGCCCTTGAGAATGGGCTCTGACTCACCGGTCAATGCGGCTTCATGAGCCTGGAGATCCGCGCTTTCGAGGACACGGCCATCGGCCGCCACGAAGTTGCCCGCCTCGAGGAATACAATGTCCCCGGGAACCAAGTCCAGCGAGGACACTTCCAGCACATTCCCTCCACGCCGAACCCGTGAAGACGGAACCGAGAGCTTTTTGAGTGCGGCCATAGCTTTCTCGGCACGATATTCCTGGCTGAATCCGAGCAATGCATTGAGAATCACGATGGCCCCGATAGCGACAGCATCTTTGTAATCGGCGAGTAGGGCAGAGACCACTGCTGCGGCGATCAAAATAACCACCATCAGCCCCCTCAACTGATCCCAGAGAATTGCCCAGGCGCTTCGGATCCCAGCTCCCGTCAACTCATTTCGACCGTATTGCGCAATTCGCTGGGCAACCGTTAATTCGTCTAGGCCGGTGGCAGCGTCAGTTTCAAGCTGCCGTTGCACTGCCGACGAATCCATCGCATGCCATTTCATGAGCGGTTCCGCCTCCATTCAATGC
>CAZZGS010000344.1:0-3842 GCA_964653845.1 uncultured Bryobacter sp. | reverse complement strand
GCCCGACGCCGATTACAGTTTGCCAAGTCGATTGAAAAACATGGCCGAGCGCCCGGCTGGAGCGTTGCCGAACCTGTTCACTCGAATTTCGCCCGTCAATTGTATTCGGCGTCATTCTGATGTCCGGTGCCGAGTGCCCAGTTCTGTCCATTTTTTAACTGTAGTGGAAGTAAGGGGAGTTGAGGCAATTTGATGGCCATGCCGCACACTCTTCCCAACGCGGTTCTGGCCCGTTCCTTGCTCAACACCAATCCGCTCGGCTTATTCCCAGGCGTCGCCACATTCCGTGGAGCTCTTATCACCCAACTTGCGGCCAAGCCAGGGTCGAGTAACAAGCCTCCAATGCAAATCTAATAACTGGGCGAAGGTGCTAACCAGCGATTGCAATCGAAAAAACTGCGACCGTCCGTGCAATCGAGCACGGTGACTCACCGGAATTTCCACGATGCATGTTCCAGTCTGCTCAATCTTCTTCACCAGTTCGACGCAGATCGTCCCGCTCGTACTACTCAACTGAATCTGCTCGAGCGTAGCGCGCCGAATTAACCTGAAATCACAGTCAATATCCTGAAGCGAAATCCCAAACATGCTTCGTGCAAATAGATTGTAGATGCTACCGATCCAGATTCTGTGCAGCGGGTCGTGGCGTTTCGCCTTGATCCCGTTCACCAGTCCCACTTCTGGCCCGCTCAACTGAAGCAACATTGGCAGCTCCCCAACATCATACTGACCATCGCCGTCTGTATAGAAAACGAAATCTTTCCTGGCCCCACGAAACCCGCTCTGCAGGGCCCCGCCATATCCTCGATTTTCGGTATGGCGAATCACTCGCAGCCGTTCTCCGTATTGGGCCTGCAATTCCCGCAGCACTGCTGCTGTGTTGTCCGAGCTCCCATCATTGACCACAATCACTTCGTAATCCTCTACGTGGTCGCGCAAAACGCGAAAGGTAGTGGCAAGCAGCCCGGGCAACGAGGGGGCATCGTTGTATGCCGGAAAGAACACAGTGAGGCTGTGCGGGAAGCGGTAAAGCTTTACCTTTTCTCTAGGGTTTCGATGGGTCACAGTAAGGTCGAGCCTCCACTTTCTCTAAAACATCGTTAGGGCCAAGGACGAAATTCAGTGGCATGCCAAGCCGGATCACCGCCGCATACCGGAACACCTCATACCCATAGGGAGCGCAATGGATTTGAATCGGCACCTGGTTGGGTCCCTCCGCAAAGCGCAGAAATTTCTCGGTTGGCTCCACACGCCTCTCGTACTGATCCAGCTTCTTCGTCCACAAATAGTAAACGCTTTGGGCACAAATCGCAGCAGCCAGTGTCCAGGCCAGAACCTGTTGCCGCTGGCCCGTCCCAAGCCTGAGCCTCCAGAAGGCGGCCCCAACCACCAAAGCCAACCCTACGCTAGCCAGGTATGTGTGGCGGCTCGGCACGCGGTCCATGTACGTCAGAAATGAGTAGGGCAAAAGGGTAATTCCGATCCAACCGATGCTCATGGCCAGAATTGGGCGGTTCTCTTGTCGCCCCAGCACAAGCAGGATCGCAACAGATACCCAGCCCCACGGCATGAACATTCTCAAGGTACTGTTCGCCAGCACAATCAGAAATGGGGCACGGAGATTGAAAGTTCCATCATTCAAATGAAGATGAGAAGCACTGGCTTCAAAGATTCCAAATGCGTAGAACCCACCCACAAGCGCCATCACACCGATGGGCACGATGGGAGCTTTCCACTCCTTCGCTTCCCACCACCACAGGCACGCACAAAGTGCGGCAAGCACTATCCCTGATTCCTTCGACAAAAGCGCCAGCAGATAACAGCCTGTAGTTACAGCCATCCACCAATAACTGCGAACCTCGAGTGCGCGCAGCCAGGCAAGAAGCCCGAGCATCACGAAGAGGAATACCAGAATTTCTGGCAGAGCGGCAGACCAGATCACCGCCTCTTGATGAACTTCACATATCCCGAAGAAAGCGGCTCCAGGTATCGCAAGCCCGAAGCCAATCCGCTTCCAAAAACCCAAGCTGGCTACCAGCAAGGAATTTAGGCAATGCAAAAACAAATTTACGCACCTATGTATCGTTGGGTCTGGCCCTGCAATCAGATCCACCACGTACGTCACAACGAGCGATGTGGCCCGGCATCGATAGAGAACATCGGCAGCCAACTGATTCCAGTACTCCATCGGCCCATACCTGCGGCCCAGATAAACCTGCAGATAGGAATCTGACAGAAAAGGCAGTTCCATGAAAGGCAAATACGCGACTACCGCACCCAGCACGATCAGCAGCCCAGCCATCCATAGCCGTATTGTGCGGCGGAACGAAGCAGCTTTCGCGAACCTGATAACTTGAGTGCGGTCAGGAGTACGTATTACCAACCCGCAAGGTTACAAGACTGCCGCGACAAAAGACGTTATCTTTCGGTCATCTGAATGCTATCGTTTGGCCATTTCTTTAGCGCCGACCCCAATTGAATGCGCTGAGCCTAATGAAATATGGAACCATAACGGGAGTAGAGAACTTCGAATCAAGCAATATGACCGAATCTCCCACTCAATCAGGACGGCTGCAAAACTTCCAGGTAGGAATCATACTCCTGGCCCTGAGTCTCTTCGCCGGAGTCGCTTGGCTTCATTGGCGGTTTCCTTATATTCCGCTCGGCTTTTTGTATCTTTTCCCTATGCTTGCCGGCGCTATTGTACTGAATCGCTGGCAAGTGATCCTCTTCGGTCTGGCAATGGCGGCCACGCGCTCATCGATCCTCCCGGCTGAAGAAGCCGGAGCCTCCATTTTTCGCTTCCTGCTTGCGCTAATTGCATACTGGTCAGCCGGTTTGCTTGTCATCGAAATCTCAAGCAACCGTCTACTCCGTCGAAAATACACTGATGACCTATCCGAGAAGCAAGGGCTCCTCCAACAAGCTCAGGCAGACCTCGAAACGCTGGCTGAAAGCAGCCCTGCCGCGATCTTCACACTCGATGCTCAAGCCAGGTTTGTATCTGGAAACCGGGCCGCTGCAAATCTGGTCGGGCTTTCGCCAGAAGCTTTGGTGGGCCACCCTGCCAGCCTGTCTCTCCCTGTGCTTGCGGCAGCTCTCAAGTTTTCGTCTGGCACAGTAACATTCCGTACTGCGGCGCAATGCCAGGGCCTGCGCAACGATGGGGAGCGCTTCGTTGCCCAAACCTGGTTTTCCACCTACGACACCCCGGCAGGCCGACGCCTGGCTGCAATCGCCGTCGATGTTTCGGAGGAAATCCGCGAGCGCGAAGAGCAAAACCTCCGGCAACTGCTCGCCAACAATCGCATTGTTGCCGCCGCCGTTTCCCACGAAATTCGTAACATCTGTAGCGCCATAGCTCTGGTCCATTCCCGCATTCAAATATCATCCCCTCCTGAAAACGAATCCGACTTTGAGGCCCTCGGCTCCCTGGTCCACGCGCTGGGCCGCGTCGCCGCTCTCGACCTCCAGGTCCGCGCACGCTCGGCGATGGAAACCGTAGACCTCGTCGAGATCCTCGATCAGTTGCGCATCATCATCGGTCCAGACTGGAAGGAAGCCGAAGCCGCGTTGCATTTCAATATTCCTCGCACGCTGCCCCGAGTTTTCGGCGAAGGCTACGGTGTACTCCAGGTCCTGATGAACCTCTCAATGAACAGCCTCCGCGCCATGGAGAATTGCGCTGAACGCCATTTTGAACTCTCGATTTCGGCAACGCCTCAAACCCTCCTCCTCCGTGTTGCGGATTCCGGCCAGGGAGTCGCTGATCCATCAACGCTCTTTGAACCATTCAAAAGTGAAACCGGCCACACCGGCATCGGTCTCTATATCTCCCGCGC
>CAZZGS010000343.1:0-5352 GCA_964653845.1 uncultured Bryobacter sp. | reverse complement strand
AAGGGCTTGCCTTGTGCGTAATCTCGAAGCTCGGCCGAGAGATTGGAGTAGAGCTCGCGCGCTGAGCCTTGGCGTTTGATGCCAAGATTTGCCTTCTCGATGATGAGTTGATTGAGGCTTAACGGATTCGGCAGGCTGCTTTGGTTTGAGCCACCAATCGAATTGAAATTCCAGACTTCTTTGTCATTCTGAATCAGCTCCAAAATGGGTTCGATGATGCGGACACTCTGGAGTTGGAGTCGACCAAAAAAAAGTGGGAGGATGGCAGGGCGGATCTCAAGTTCAACAGCCTTCAGAAAAGGCTTGCCCGAGAAAGCGGGATCGTCGGCGATGACCAGATTCGTGGCGCGAAAGCTGGGCGGGAAAAGTTTGAATTCGAGATTTTCGATGGTCGAATTGCGGCCGAGCGCTTTGCTGAGCTGAGCGACGAGAATAGGGCTGAGTTTCTGAGGGTCGACCAGCAGGTAAAGCGCCAGGAGGGCCAGGAGAGAAATTCCCACGATCAGTGCGGCGACGAGCCGGAGATTTTTTCTCATACACCCTGAGTTTAAGCGTGAGATCCAATATTGTGCCAATGTGGAGGTGAAATGCCTAGACCCGATGTGATTGACATGAACGATTTACCGAGCCGCCGCCCTGTGGGGAGATCGGGTGGCTTTGGCTTGGGTGGCTGGCTTCTTTTGCTATTCATTTTGATTGCCAGCGCTCGCACGATTGCCCGCACCTGGATCGACTATGCATGGTGGAATGAAGTCGGCCAGACAGAAACATGGGGACAGATGTTGCTCTATGGCTGGTTGCCGAGCATCGCCGCAGGCTTGATTGTATTTCCGATCCTCTGGATTCTGTATTCACGGGCCAAGGGTGGGTTGTTTCAGTGGTGGAAGGTTGGTATCGCGCTGGTGGCCTCGCTGATTCTTGGGGCGGCGCTGATTGATAACTGGACGGTGGTGCGCTACTACGGGTCCACGGCTGCGGTAGCCGATGCATGGCGCGACCCTGTCTTTGGGCAGCCGATCGGTTTCTATTTCTTCCAGTTGCCTTTCTACGAAATGCTGCTTGCCTATGTACAGGGGATTCTGGTGGTTGGCTTCATTGTCTACTGGGTGGCAAGCCGCTTTGATCATTTGCGTGACAGGATTTCGCGGATGCAGACTCAGGAAGGGATTGACCTGCGCGGCCTCAATCTGGGGGAAGCACTGAGCGGGCCTTCGATTCGCTTCGCTGTGGCTTTGTTCTTCTTGCTGCTCGCGGGCCGGGCTTATTTGAGCCGCTATGATGTCTTGTTTGAAGATCACGGCTTTCTGGTTGGTGCCGATTACGTCGACGTGAATATTGTCCTGCCGATGATCTGGGGCTTGGTGGGGGCTTGTGTGATCGGGGCCGGGTTGGTGATGGCTCGCAAGATCGGGTTGGCCGTGGGGCTGGTGGTGCTGGTGTATGTGACGAGCGGCATTGTGCCGCGGGTGGTGAATGCATTGAGTGTCCGGCCGAACGAGATCTCTTTACAGAAGCCCTATATCGAGCGGCACATCGAGGGGACTCGTACGGCGTTTGGGTTGTCGAGCCAATTGAAGGAGCGAGACTTCCCGGCGAAGATCAGTGGCACCTTTGAGCCAGCCAAACATAAGGAGTTGCTCGATAATGTGAGGCTATGGGACTGGAAAGCTTTCCACGATACGATCACGCAGATCCAGGCCTTGCGGCCTTATTATGTCTTCGCCGATACCGATGTGGATCGTTATCGCGGTGCCGATGGGCAGTTGCGGCAGGTGTTGTTAAGCCCACGTGAACTCGATGTGCGCCAGTTACCCGACGCCAAGAGCCGCTGGATCAATCCGCATTTCATCTACACACATGGTTACGGCTTGGTGATGGCCGAAGCAAATCGCATCACCCCGGATGGCTTGCCCGAGTTGTTGTTGAAGGATGCGCCGCTGGTGGCGAAGCCGAATGCTCCAAAGGTGACTCGGCCTGAGCTCTATTACGGTGAGGCGGTGCATGAGCCGGTCTTTGTGCGTACGGCCCAGCCAGAGTTTAACTACCCTTCAGGCAACGAGAATGTGCAAAGCAAGTACGCAGGGCAGGGCGGGATTCCGATTGACGGAATGCTGATGCGCTTTGCTGCAGCAGTAGCCGAAGGTGACTGGAATATCATGCTCACCTCGTACCTGACGCCAGAGTCGCGCATGCTGATCCATCGCAAGGTTTCTGCGCGCGTCGACAAGCTGGCGGAGTTTGTGGTTTGGGATGAGGACCCCTACATGGTGGTGGCCAAGGACGGCAAGCTGGTCTGGATGATCGACGGTTACACAGTGCATTCGATGCATCCTTATTCCCGGTCTGTAGCCACTTCGTTTGGCCGCGTAAACTATATGCGCAATAGCGTGAAGGCGACTGTCGACGCCTATGATGGTGCAACCACGCTATATGCGTGGGATGAGTCAGACCCTGTCCTTGCGTCTTACCGCAAGATCTTTCCGAAGCTGTTTCGGGACAAAGCCGAGATGCCGGCTGACATCAGAGAGCACGCTCGTTACCCGGAGACGCTTTTCCGCGTGCAGGCTGAGATGTATCGTACCTACCACATGAAGAATCCAGAGTCGTTCTACAATCGCGAGGACCCCTGGGATCTCGCAAAGACTTCCGATGGCATGGACGGGCAGACGGATTCAGTCAAGCCAACCTATTTGATGGCGACCCTGCCGGGCGAGACCAAGCCGGAATTCCTGCTGCTGACTACTTTTACGCCTCGCAATAAACAGAATCTGATTGGCCTGATGGCGGCCCGGTGTGACGGCACACGCTTGGGCGAGCTTGAGGTCTTGCGGCTGTCGAAGCAGGAGTTGATTTACGGGCCGATGCAGATCGCAGCGAGGATCAATCAGGATCAGACCATCTCGAAGGACCTGACGCTTTGGAATCAGCAGGGCAGTAAAGTCATTAAGGGACAGATGCTGGTTTTGCCGATGGGCGAACAGTTTCTCTACGTCGAACCGATTTACATTCAGGCCAGCAATGCGCCGATGCCGGAATTGAAGAAAGTCGCCGTTGGGCTAGGCAGCTTGATTGGGTATGGAAATACCTACGCTGAAGCGCTGTCGCAATTGGGTGGTGGGATCGTGGAGGCTGCCGTGATTTCCGCAACTACGCCCGCTGCCACTGTTGCCGCCGGTGCGGTTCCTGTGCCGACCAGGGCTGTGGGCGATCCTCGAGTGGATAAGGTGCGCCTGCGCCTAAAGCACTACAAAGAGTTGATGGGGCAGGGCAAGTTTGTCGATGCGGCGAAGGAACTGGAATCGATCGAAGCCGAGATTAAGCAGTAGCGCGGCGCTGGGTGTCTGCTTCGGCAGCCGCATGCTTGCGGCTGCCGCGCGTCTCGGCCATGTTCTCGGTTGCGATGTTGAGCGCAGTTGTGAGCGGTTGACGCAGCGACTCTGAGGCGCCCCAGGAGAAGACTACCGAGAAGGTGCCGAGCGACTGGAGTTGATAGTCCCAGAGTTTTTCTGAGATTTCGCTCAGGCGCTGCTGAGCCGGCGCTCCGGTGAGATTGGGAAAGAGCAGAACGAATTCGTCGTCGCTGCTTCTTGAGCAGAAACCATTCTCGCCGGCAACTTCGCCCATCAAAGCGTCTACGGTATTCAGTAATTCTTCGGCGGCAGCCCGGCCATGAATCTCGTCGAGCTTCATGTACTCATTGATGCCCACTGCAAGCACCAGGCCGGTGAACCGAGTTGTTGCGTTGATGAGCTGGTTAAGCGTGGATGGTGGATGAGTTCCGGTGGGTACCTGCAAAATGTCTTCAAAAGATTCCAGTTGCTGGGCCAGGATTTCGAGCGACTCCGTCTGGCTTGCTTCGGGAGGGCTGACAGGCTCTTCAAACTCGGTGACCAAGTCTTCTAGAAACTTATCAAAGTCGGGCTCTTGATTCTGTGCTTTGGCGGGCTCTGCCGACTCAGTTGACGTCAGGCGAATGCGGATTACATTCGATGGCAGGAAATCTTCAGAAGCTTCGACGGAAGTCGGTTCAGGCTCCGCGACGGCGATAGTGCCTGATTCGAATACCACTGGAACTTCATCGATCTTTTGTGGTGTTTCGGGCTCGACTACTGGCTCAAGAGTGATCTCGGTCAATGCTTGGTCAGCGGCAATCGCATTTGCTCCGATCGACTTGCGAGTCATCTCGCGAAAGGTCTTTGACTGCTCGGCCAAGGCGCGCAGCAGCTTGGTGTTGTCCTCTTCGACGCGTTGAACGACAGTATCGTGGCGAGCCATCAGATCGATGTGGCGCTCACGCAGCTTTTCGTTCATCCCCTTAAGATAGTCCACCACCAGCGCTACTGAGGCCAGGCTCAGCAGTATCAACGCGCAAAATATGACTTGAAACTCGTAGCCGCTCAGATTCATGAGATTGTCCCTATCGTCTAATGGTAGGGTTCGGTTTCAAGAGGACCAATAGGACTAAGGGTGCAAACTTCATTAGTACCCAGCCTTTAGCTTCTCGGGTGAATTGCTTAGTAAATGGATGGGTGAAGTTGCTTAGGTGTGTGGGGTCAAGAGGATTTTGAGGACGCCTGGGGCTTGGGCTTGCGAGAATGCTTGCGGCGCATTAGTCAAGCGCTCACGCCCGTCGATCATGGGTGCCAGCAAGAGACGCTTCGATTTCAGGAGCTGCAGTGCAGGCTCAAAGCGTCCGCATCTTGAGCCAACGAGCGTGATCTCATTGACAATCCAGTTGGCGGAATCCACCTTAAGGCGCTCAGCCACAGTTGATTTCATGATGATGGTGCCTCGTGGTTCAATCAGCGTGAGAGCCGCATCAAATCCCTGGGCCGAACCGGTGGCATCGACGACGAACGGGAACGCTGCTCTTGGCAGGTTGGGGCTTTCACGCTCGATAATCGAGGTCTCGATTCCCATCGGATCGAGAAGCGCGAGCTTGTTCCGGTTGCGCCCAAAGAGATGAATCTTGAGCCCGTGCAGGTGGAGAACCTGGGCGATCAGAAGCCCAAGTTTGCCGTCCCCAAGGACTGCCACCGAAGCCTGTTTCGGGAAGCGGACTTGCTCTAGAATCTCGCAAGCGGCGGCGATGGGCTCGGTGAAGACCGCTTCTTCATCGGTGATCGAGTCGGGAAGCAGGCGCAGGTTCTTCTCGGGTAGCGTCAGGTACTCCGCGAAGGCGCCCGGATGCTTGACGATGCCGAGTACCGTGCGTTCGGGACAATGGCGGCCGAGGCCCCTAAGGCAAAAAACACATTTGCCGCAGGCGAGGTTAATCTCACCAACGACGCGTTTGCCGATCAGCTTCGGATTTGCAGCACTCACGACGTCGGCTACGAATTCGTGACCCGG